>JAQCJC010000013.1 GCA_027593245.1 Bacteroidota bacterium
CGAAAGGAGTCGAACCTTCAACCGCTGGAGCCGAAATCCAGTGCTCTATCCAATTGAGCTACGCAGCCAATTTATATTAAAGCATTAATTTTTTCTTAACCAAAGTTGAGATCGTTTTTCCATCTGTTTTTCCAGCTAATTCCTTACTGACAATACCCATTACTTTGCCCATATCTTTCATACTTGTAGCCCCTAATTTTGAAATGGCAATTTGCACATACTTTTCTACCTCACCCTCAGATAACATTTCTGGCAAAAACTGGCTGATAATTTTAGCCTCTGCCAATTCTGGCTCTGCTAAATCTGGCCTATTTTGTTGTGAAAAAATAGCCGCACTGTCGTGACGTTGTTTTACCAATTTCTGTAGAAGTTTCACTTCATCAGCTTCGGTCATCTTTTCTTTCGAGCCGCTTTCAGTCTGTGCTAGAAGCACAGCGGACTTGATAGATCTCAAAGCCGTTAATCCTAAGGTGTCTTTAGATTTCATAGCCGCTTTCATGGCGGTCATGAGCTGTTCATTTAAACTCATTTTAAAAAATTTTGGATCACGAATATAAGTATTTCTCTGTAAAAGATAAGGGCATAGTCATAAAAAAACCTGAACATTCATTCAGGTTTTTTTTTAAAAAGATAAATTAAAAAAGCTTAATCTACATTATCGTGTAAAAACGAATTGTTTGAACGCAGTTGTACATCTTCGTTTTCATCTAAACTCACAGTTGCTCTTGAAGGTAATTGTTCTGAACTTGGAGTGTCATTCAATTCTACACCTTTTCGTTTGTAAGCCGGTTCTTTTTCAAATTCATCAACTTTAGATGTGTTGAACTTATAGTTAAACGCTTTCATTTTCTTTCGTCGTTCATCAGCGCGATCGCGTAAGGTTTTTGAGATTGGATTATTGAAGGGATCTTCGTCTTCAACAGGTGCTTTGGTGACTTGCCGCTCCTTTACTGTAACTTTTGAAAACATTAACTCTGTATCCACCTGAGTTTCCTTTGTGGCACTTTCCTTAGAGCCATCGTATTCCTCATTAGTATTTTCTAAAACAATATGATCGTCTAAGGAATAAAGCTGTTCATCCTCTGAACTAGATTCATTAACAGCAATAAGTTCTATATAATCATCTACTTCAATATCATTAACGTTGTCTTCCAATACAAAGATTTCGACATCATCATTAATTTCAGATAAGCTTGTGCTTTGCTGTAGTGGCAAGTCAAAAGTAAGCATGGTTTGCTCCTCATCTTCAGCTAGTTCATCTTGTTTAGGCTCAGAAAATACTTCGTTAATAATAAATTCATCTTCACTAATATCATCAACTACTTCGGCAGCAACTACATCTATAGATTTTATGAGTTCTGTAGTGGGAATTAAATCCATGTAATTTGCCTCAGCCTCTTCAAAATCGTGCAAATCAGAATCATCCTCCAATGAATAGACAATGGTTTCTTCTGTCGCAAATTCATCTCCTTTTGAATTCTGTAATGAGTCAATGGCTAGTGGCGCAGTTAAATCGTGCTCCATAATTTGCTCGTCCTCAAGAGCATGAACGACTTTTTTGGGTTCAACATTTGTTATATCGTTTTGTTGATCAACATCAAATCCAGTAGCAATAACAGTTACAGAAATGGCTTCTCCCAATTTGTCATCTTCACCTACCCCCATAATGATGTTGGCGCCATATCCAGCTTCAGCTTGAATATGATCATTAATTTCTCCAATTTCATCAATTGTAATTTCCTGATTGCCAGAAACAATAAGCAGAAGAACATTTTTGGCCCCTGTAATCTTATTATCATTAAGCAAAGGTGAATCGAGTGCTGTAGTAATTGCTTTTTTAGCACGGTTTTCTCCAACAGCAGTAGAAGCGCCCATTATGGCTGTTCCGCTGTTAGTCAATACAGTTTTAGCATCGTGTAAATCGATATTTTGAGTGTAATGATGTGTGATGACCTCAGCAATTCCACGAGCAGCTGTGGAAAGTACTTCATCTGCCTTTGAGAAGCCAGCTTTAAAGCCAAGGTTACCATATACCTCACGAAGTTTATTATTGTTAATGATCACCAACGAATCAACAACATTTCTTAATTTCTCAATCCCTTTATGCGCTTGAGTATTTCTAATTTTCCCTTCAAATTGAAAAGGCATAGTAACTATCCCAACCGTAAGAATATCAAGTTCCATAGCCATTTTTGCAATGATGGGTGCTGCACCAGTTCCTGTACCACCACCCATTCCAGCAGTAATGAATACCATTTTTGTATTGGTATCTAGCATGGTTCTGATGTCCTCCAAACTTTCAATGGCTGCTTTTTCACCAATTTCAGGATTTGCACCAGCGCCCAAACCTTCTGTGATATGAAGCCCTAATTGAATTTTATTAGGTACAGCACTGCTATTCAGGGCTTGTGCATCAGTGTTACAGATGACAAAGTCTACCCCTTTTATACCTTGTGTAAACATATGGTTGATGGCGTTGCTTCCACCGCCACCAACACCAATGACTTTGATGACATTTGATTGATTTTTTGGTAAATCAAATCTGATTCCGAGTTCGTTATTACTGCTCATAAATATTTATTTTTTGTATTGTTGGTTATTCAGCATTTTCTAAAAAGTCCTTTACCCGTTCGGTTAGTTTCTCCAAAAAGCCTTTGGAGCGCACGGGGGTCTGTTCTGTTGGTGGCTTTGGAGGTTCGTCGTCTTCGGGCAACTCAACACTGACTTGCTTTTCTTGACGCTCAAGACCATCTAAAACTAAACCTACGGCAGTGGCATACAATGGACTGGTAATATCACCATCGCTATCACCCGCTAGATGTTCGTTAGGATAACCTACGCGAGTGTCCATTCCTGTTATATATTCGACGAGTTGCTTCAAGTGATTCAACTGACTACCGCCACCAGTGAGGACAATTCCTGCAATCAGCTTTTTCTTCTGTTCCTCATGTCCATAATTTTTAATCTCCACATAAACTTGTTCTATGATTTCCACTACTCGAGCATGAATGATTTTAGACAGGTTCTTTAATGAAATTTCCTTGGGGTCTCTTCCTCTCAGTCCTGGAATTGAAACAATTTCATTGTCTTTATTTTCTCCTGGCCAAGCCGATCCAAATTTGATTTTTAATAGTTCGGCCTGTTTCTCAATAATTGAACATCCTTCTTTGATATCTTCAGTGATAACGTTACCCCCAAAAGGGATAACAGCAGTGTGTCTAATGATCCCATCTTTAAAAACTGCTAAATCTGTAGTCCCGCCTCCAATATCTATTAAAGCTACTCCAGCTTCCTTTTCTTCTTGACTCAATACAGCTTTAGCAGAAGCAAGCGGCTCTAAAGTTATTCCCTCCAAACTCAAACCAGCAGTTTGAATGCATCGCCCTATATTGCGGATGGATGAAACTTGACCAACTACAACATGAAAATTAGCTTCCAAACGCTCTCCATACATACCGATTGGTTCTTTGATTTCAGCCTGGCCGTCCACTTTAAAATCTTGTGGTAAAACATGAATAATCTCCTCGCCGGGAAGCATGACAAGCTTGTGAACTTGGTTGATTAGTCGGTCGATATCTTCCTCATTAATCACTTGTTCTGCATTGGGTCTAGTGATGTAATCACTATGCTGTAAGCTTCTGATGTGTTGTCCGGCAATTCCTACTGTCACGCCACCAATCTTAATTTCGGATGTTGCTTCAGCTTCAATTACTGCGTTTTGAATGGACTGAATGGTTTGCGTTATGTTATTAACTACACCGCGATGAACGCCCATACTTTTTGACTTACCTACGCCAATGGTTTCTAATTTTCCATACTGATTTTTTTGGCCAATCATCGCAACGATTTTGGTTGTTCCAATATCCAGCCCTACTGCAATATTTTGAGTCTCCATAAGAATTAAAATTTTGTACAAACAACCTGTTGGTCGAAATGTAAATTCACTGTTTTATATGTCTGAAGCAGCTTATCCTTTTTTGCTTTTTGATAAAATGCTTTAAAATTATTCATTTTCTTATCTAAATCTTTTGTTGTACCAACCGCTACTTCAAAATCGTAGGTCCGTATAGCTAATGAAAATTGTTGCTCCTCATTGACAATAATCTCTGTCACATAAAGCTTCAAAAACTCATCCTGAGTGATATACTGTAACAGCTCATTAATAGCCTGAAGATTTGATGCATCAACATTTCCATAAACCAAAATCACACGTGCACTATGTTCCGGAGAAAGCGGCATCATTTCCCCTCGACTGTCAATGTAAAATGAAGGCTCGGAAATCACTCGCGCTAGAGGCTTTCGTTGTGCAACTTCTACTCTAACTTCCCCATTTACAGTAAGATACACTTCTGCTTTTTCAATCATCGGGTGGGATGATATTTTGGACTCCAATTCATTCAAATCTAAAATATCTTTAGGCATACATTCCACAGCTTGTTGATTTTGTATTAACAATTTATCAACGATATTTTTACTGATCAACAAATGATCTTCACCAACAAATTCAATGTTTGTTTTTGCTATGGGTAAATCAGTATTTCTTTTGCTTGAAAATGCATATAGAAATACCACTAATATGAACAACAGAACTCCTTTCGCTATATTTTTATATTTATGCATACATCAAGTTTTTTGAAAGCGGTTCAACAAGAGTCCCAATATCACCTGCACCCATGGTTATTAACACAGGGTAATCAATCGATTTAATAGCCTCACATAATTTTTCTTTGGATACCAATTTTTTGATTGGCGCTGTGATCTTACCCAACAACCAAGCAGAGTCAACACCCTTTATCGGCAGTTCACGTGCAGGGTATATTTCCAATAATAAAACTGCATCAAAGACAGAAAGCGAACGCGCAAAATCTTCTGCGAAATCTTGTGTTCTACTGAATAAGTGTGGTTGAAAAACAGCAGTAATTGACTGTGCAGGATGCATTTCAGATATTGCCTGGTAAACAGCATCAATTTCTTTGGGGTGGTGTGCATAATCGTCAATAAACACAAAGGAATCATTTTTTAGCTTATAAGTAAAGCGTCGTTTAACTCCGCGGTATGAATCTAAACCGCTGTATAATTTTTCAACAGGACAACCAAAAGACAAAGCCATGGCAAGCGCAGCTACAGCATTGCTCAAATTGTGTTGCCCGGGCAAATTAAATTTAAAATCCTTATAAAGTGCTGAAGGGGTTTTTAAATCGAATTGATAGATTCCATTAGAAACACGAATATTAATTGCTGCATAATCCGAATCGGATTCAACACCATAAGTGGTACCCTGCATCGAAAGTGAATCGTGGACAAAAAGCTGCCCATCAACGGATATATTATTTGAAAAATCTAAGAACGACTGCTTTAGCGTTTCCTTATCACCGTAAATGTCCAAATGGTCTGCATCTATGGATGTGATACATGCAAAATTTGGAGAAAGGGTCATAAATGAGCGATCAAACTCATCGGCTTCAACAACTGTAACTTGATGTCCGTTCTGTATTAAATTTGAATTGTAATTTTCAGAGATACCTCCTAAAAACGCAGTCATATTTTGATCGGCGACCTTCATCAAGTGTCCTAAAATACTTGTAGTCGTAGTTTTACCATGAGTTCCAGCGACTGCCATACAGAAGGTGTCTTTAGTAATCAAACCTAAAACTTCTGAACGTTTTAAAACGGTAAAATTGTTTGCCTTAAAATAAGTTAAAAGCGAATTTGAATGTGGTATAGCAGGCGTGTACACAACTAGTGTTTTTGATGCATCTAAGAATTCAGAAGTTATGTTTTTAACATTGTCAAGGTAATTGACACCTATTCCAGAAAGCTCCAATATTTTTGTAATATCGCTTGGGGTTTTATCATATCCTGAAACAACTTTTTGAGCAGCATAAAAATAAGACGCCAAAGCACTCATTCCGATACCACCGATACCAATAAAATAAATGTTATGGAATGCTTTTAGATTCATGCGTTAATCAATTTTTCAATTTCAATGACAATCTCATCAGTCGCTGAAGGTTTGGCCAATTTTTTAATATTCTTACTCAGTTGTTGCTGTAATTCTTTATTGCTCAATAGATTAGAAAAATGAGCCTCAAATTCTTGATTTAAATCTTTCTCTGGAATTAGAAGGGCTGCATTTTGACTAGAAACAGCTAAGGCATTTTTAGTTTGATGATCTTCTGCAACATTTGGCGATGGAATAAAAACCACAGGCTTCCCCACGATGCACAGTTCCGAAACGGAGCTCGCTCCTGCCCTGGAAATGATGATGTCTGCTGCAGCATAAGCTAAATCCATTCGTTTTATAAACGACAAAACTTGAACATCAATTTTATCATTATAAGTCTTATAATCATCAAAATATAATTTACCACACTGCCACACTAGTTGAATATTGTTTTTCTTAAAAAATGGCAGATGCCCCTCGACCATTTGATTGATTCTGCGCGCACCCAAGCTTCCGCCCAAGACAAGAAGTGTTTTTTTAGAGGGATCCAAATCAAAAGACGATTGCGCCTCCTGCTGTTTAGCGTTTAAATCTAAAAGATCTTGCCGTACAGGATTGCCAGTAACCACAATTTTATCTTTAGGAAAAAATGATTCCAAATCTTCATAGGCAACACATATCTTTTGCGCCTTAGTTGCCAGTAATTTATTTGTTACACCAGGATAGGAGTTTTGCTCTTGTATCAGCGTAGGTTTACCCAAAAGAGAAGCGACAAACAACAATGGACCACTTGCATAACCACCAGTACCAATTACTACATTTGGTCTAAATCGAAGCATAATAAATACAGATTTAAACAAACTAATGAACAGCTTTAATGGAAATAAAATGTTTTTTAATAACTGCTTTCTCTGAAATCCAGAGATCCAAAGTCCAGTAATTTCAAAGCCTGCATTTGGCACTTTTTCCATTTCCATTTTACCTAAAGCCCCAACAAAAAGAAAAACAGTATTTGGATGTTTTACTTTTAACCCTTGTGCAATTGATAAAGCAGGAAAAATATGTCCCCCTGTACCACCTCCAGATAATATGACTTTAAATTTATTCATTATAAAGCTTCACTTAAAATTTCTAAAGGATGCTCCTCCTCAGATTGATTTCTAATTTCTTCTCGATTTGCACTGACGCTCAGTATGATCCCAATCCCCAAACAAGTAACCCATATGGATGTGCCTCCGCTGCTTATCAATGGTAATGTTTGTCCTGTAACCGGAAATAACTCTACAGCTACGCCCATATTGACAAGCGCCTGAAAAATAATTGGAAGTCCAACACCAATGGTCAGAAGTTTTCCAAAAACAGTACCTGCCTTTTGCGCTACTATTACAATCCTAAACAACAGCAAGAGGTACAGTACCAATAAAAATAAACCCCCTATCAAACCATACTCTTCAATAATGATGGCGAAAATGAAATCTGATGAAGATTGAGGTAAAAAGTTTTTTTGCACACTTTTTCCAGGACCTAACCCATAAACACTCCCTGTTGCTATAGCGATTTTAGCTTTTTCAATTTGATAATCCTCCTCAGAATCACGATCATCCATGAAATTCACAATCCTACTAGTCCAAGTATCAACCCTATTTGGCATAGAATCTGGAAATGCTTTGGCAATGAGCACAAAAAAGGCAAGTACTAAAAGTCCAGAACCAATAATTGCTACTAAATATCGTAAAGGATAGCCTCCTAAAAAAGCCAATACCAAAATCATGGTAAATATGATTGCCGTAGTAGAAAAATTGGCTGGAAGAATCAAAATAAGCACCACAAAAACAGGCAACCACAATGGTATTATGGACGATTTGAATGAGATGTTTTCTTCAAAAATCTTAGATAGATAACGTGCCACAAAAACCATCAATACTAGGGCTGCTAGGGTAGATGGCTGAAAAGTGAAGCCAACAAAAGGAACACGAATCCAACGGCTGGCATTTGCGCCATCAATAGTCGTTCCTTGGAGTAATGTGACCAACAAAAGAATCAAAACAACAGGGAACATAACCATAGAAAGTCCTTTGAAATAACGATACGGAATTTTGTGTATGGCATAAATAATTGAAAAACCGAGAAACAAATGCACAAAATGTTTAATAAAATAAGTGAAGGTTTGGCCGTCACCATAAGTGTAGGCCAAATTACTTGCAGCACTATAAACAGGTAAAAATGAAAATATGGCCAACAGCGCGACTATAGCCCATATCATTCGATCTCCTTTTATGTTTGCAAACTTTATCATTTATAAGGCGCGTACTGCTGATTTAAATTGATGTCCTCTGTCTTCATAATTTTTAAACAAATCGAAGCTTGCACAGGCTGGAGATAGTAAAACATTCTCCCCAGCAGTTGCTATATTGTAAGCAATCTTAACGGCTTCAGACATATATTGCGTCTCTACGATGATATCGACCATTTGTTCGAAATTTTGAAATAAAGCTTCGTTGTCTTTTCCAAGACAAATAATCGCTTTTACTTTTTCATTTATAAATGGAAACAAAGCACTGTAGTCGTTTCCTTTATCAACACCACCAACAATCCATACGGTCGGAGCAGACATACACTCCAAAGCAAAATAAGTGGCATTTACATTCGTAGCCTTAGAATCATTGATGTATTGGACTTTATTTATTTTCAATACATGTTCTAACCGATGCTCAGCGCCTTGAAAACATTCTAAACTCTCACGAATTGTTTCTTTTCTTATTTTGAGAAGGTGGGCAACTGTAGCAGCAGCCATCGCGTTTTTGATGTTGTGCTTTCCTTCTAAAGCTAAATTTGTTGTTGGCATTATGTTTTCTTCTTTAATTAGTTTAATTATAATTTCTTTTTCTTTTAAATAGGTGCCTTGTGCTAAAACTTTAGTTAGCGAAAAAGGCACTAAAGTCGACTGAATAGGATGAGTCTGAAGATATGTGCTGATGACCTCATCATCAGCATCATAAATCAAATAATCTTCTTTTGTTTGATTTAAGATTATTCTGAATTTGGAGGCAATATAATTTTCAAATTTATTCGCATATCGATCCAAGTGATCTGGAGTAATATTAGTTAGTACTGCTATATGGGGTCTAAAATTTTTGATTCCATCGAGTTGAAAACTACTCAACTCTAGTACAAAATAATCTGGATCTTTATGAACAAGTCCTGCAAAACTATCACCAATATTTCCCCCCATAACTACATCAAATTTTGCTTGATTAAGTATGTGGTTGGTCATCATTGTTGTTGTGGTTTTTCCATTACTTCCCGTTATACCAATAATATCAGCAGATGTGAATTGTGCAGCAAATTCAATTTCAGAAACCAAAGAAACACCAGTTTCAAGCAAAGCCTTTACAATAGGCACTTGTTCAGAAATCCCTGGACTTTTCATGACAACATCAGCATTTAAAATTTTGGATGCTGTATGATTACCTTCCTCCCATTCAATCTCATTATGTTTAAGAACGTCCTTGTACACTTTTTTAAGGGTTCCGAAATCTGAAACAAATACATCAAACCCTTTTTCTTTACCCAACAGTGCTGTGCCTACACCACTTTCACCACCACCAAGTACAACCAGTCTTTTCATTTATCTAATTTTCAGCGTAACTATAGTTAGGATGGCTAAAAGAATTCCAACAATCCAGAAACGAGTTACAATTTTACTTTCGTGATATCCTGATTTTTGATAATGATGATGTAAAGGCGACATTTTAAAAATGCGTCGTCCTTCACCAAATTTTTTCTTTGTGTATTTGAAATACCCAACTTGTAACATGACTGAAACATTTTCAGCCAAGAAAATTCCACACAATAGAGGGATTAGCCATTCCTTTCGAACAGCTATAGCAATAACAGCGATGATTCCGCCGATTGTCAAACTCCCCGTGTCACCCATAAAAACTTGTGCTGGAAAAGTATTGTACCATAAAAATCCAACTAGCGCACCGACAAAAGCAGCAATGTAAATTGTAATTTCCTCTACTCGGGGGATGTACATTATATTTAAGTAATCTGAGAAAATTATATTGCCTGAAACCCAAGCAAAAATCCCTAACGTTAATACAATAATTGCTGACGTCCCGGCAGCTAGTCCGTCAATACCATCCGTTAAATTTGCACCATTAGAAACAGCTGTTATGATAAAAATCACAACCAACACAAATACAATCCAAGCGTGTTTCTCTAGATTTGGATGAATCCATGTGATTAAGTCTGCGTAATCGAACTCATTGGCTTTAACAAAGGGTATTGTTGTTTTTGTAGATTTGGATTCTGGATAAAATTGCTGCGACATACCCTGTACTGATGAGACAACTGTACGCTGTTGTATTTGTATTTGTTCTTTAATTGTGACATCTGAATGAAAAAATAAAGTTAGTGCAACAATAACACCTAGACCTATTTGTCCTAAAATCTTAAACCTCCCTTTCAGTCCTTCTTTGTCATTTTTGAATTTTTTGATATAATCATCTATAAATCCAATGACGCCCATCCAAATTGTAGTAATTAGAAGTAAAATGATATAGATATTATCCAATTTTGCTAACAACAAAACAGGTACTAAAGTCGCTAGGATGATGATCAAGCCACCCATTGTTGGGGTTCCTACTTTTTCTTTTTGTCCTTCCAAACCTAAATCTCTTATAGTTTCTCCAACTTGTTTAGCACGAAGAATATTGATAATTTTCTTTCCAAATATTGTGGAAATCAAAAGCGATAAAATAATAGCTAAAGCAGCTCTAAAAGTCAAGAACCCAAAAAGTGAAGCGCCAGGAAACTGAAACTCTTTTTCTAAATATTCAAACAAATAGTACAGCATATTATTTTTGTAATTGATTTAAACATTCTTGAGCGACGACATAATCATTAAATTCAGACCGTACTCCGTTAATTTCCTGGTATGATTCATGACCTTTCCCTGCGACAAGAATTATGTCTTTAGGTTTAGCCATTTGACAAGCGGTTTTTATGGCTTGTTTTCGATTGGTTATGGCTATGATTTTCTTAAAATTTTGAGGTTCTACTCCTTCTTCCATTTGAGAAATAATCGTTTCAGGATTTTCTGATCTCGGATTATCACTTGTGAATATGACCTTGGAACTTAAAACTGAAGCGATATGCCCCATCCTTGGGCGTTTTGTTTTATCACGATCACCACCACAACCCACAACAGCGATTAAATCTTCATTTTTTGTTCGAATTTCGTTGATTGTTTGCAATACATTTTTAAGAGCATCAGGTGTATGGGCGTAATCTACAATTACAGTTATATTGCTAGGGGTGACGAAATAATCAAAACGACCACTGACATTATCAAGGGTGCTCATAAAACGTAAAAGCTCATCCTTTTCTAATCCTAATATATCAGCACATGCAAACACTGCGGTAAGATTATAAGCATTGAAGTGGCCTATAAGTTTGACCCATATATCACTATCGTTAATCTTCAAAAGCAAACCTTTAAAATGATTTTCAAGAATTTGAGTGCGGTAATCTGCATAGCTTTTTAAGGCATAAGTATAGGTTTTAGCCTTGGTGTTTTGCAGCATGATTTTACCATTTTTATCGTCCGCATTAGTAAGAGCAAAAGCTGATTTTGGCAAAAGATCAAAGAAAGATTTTTTGACATCACGATAATTCGCAAAGGATGAATGGTAGTCTAGATGATCGTGTGAGAGATTGCTGAAAATTCCTCCTTTAAAATCAAGACCTTCTGTTCTTTTTTGATCAATACCATGTGAGCTTACTTCCATAAAACAAAACTCTACTCCAGCTTCATTCATTTGCTTTAAATAAGCATTGATTACAAGAGAGTCTGGTGTTGTATGCGTTGTGGAATAACTTATTTCATCTACCATTATCTTGACTGTAGAAATAATACCAACCTTATAACCAGCGGCCTTAAACAAATTGAATAATAGCGATGTAATTGTTGTTTTGCCATTTGTCCCAGTAACCCCAATTAATTTCAAGTTTTTAGAAGGGTGGCCATAAAAATTAGCAGCCATAAACGCTAATGCCGAAGCTGATGATTGAACTTCGACATAGGTTACATGTTCTGCTTTTTCTTGTGGAATTGTTTCAGCGACTATAACACATGCGCCGTTTTCTATAGCCTTATCTATGAAAGAATGTCCATCAGACTGAACTCCATTGATCGCCACAAAAACATCATTTTCTGAAACCTTTCGCGAATCGTATTGTAACGAATTAATGCTTTTGTCTGTTGAGCCCTGAACCGATTTTAGAGCAACGTGATACAATATGTCTTTTAATATATTCACGTTAATTCTAGTATTACAGTGGCTTTTGGTGTCACTTTTTCACCCTTTCTTATCGATTGCTTGTGGACTGTACCTCGGCCAATGAGTTTCACATTCAATCCCATATTTTCTAAAATTGCAATGGCGTCCATAGCGGGTAGCCCTTTTAGATTTGGCATTATAGTTTTGTATTTTTCCGCTGTTGTATAATAATTATTGTATTGCTCCTCAACATCAGGTGTCTTATTCTCTATTTGATCAATAACATCCTCTACTGGCACACTAGTGTATATTTTTTGTGCAATTTTTTTAAATACTGGACCAGAAACGTCAGCCCCATAGTAACCCACACTTTTCTCGGGTTCATGTACAACAACAATGCATGAGTACTCCGGATTTTCAGCAGGAAAATATCCAGAAAATGTTGATATATAATTCAACTGTTCTTTGTTCTTATAATCTTTCTGACAAGTTCCTGTCTTACCTGCCATCGAAAAATTTTCAGTGTATAAACCATGTCCTGTTCCATGATCTTTATCAACTACATTTTGAAGTAGCTTTTGAAGTTTCTGTATTGTTTCTTTTGAGCATATTTGAGGGTTGATCACCTCAGTATCATACACTTCAATTGTTTTATCTATAGTTTTTATTCTATCTATAAACCGTGGTTTCACCATTTTTCCATCATTGGCAATTGCGTTATAAAATGTCAGCGTTTGAAGCGGTGTAAAAGACACACCATATCCGTAGGCCATCCACTGCAGAGCAATACCGCTCCATCTGTTATTTTTAATCCTAGGGTCTGGAATAATAGCTTTTCCTTCTCCAACCAAAGGGAGTTGAAGTGAATCATTAAGATTCATTTTATACAAGCCATCAACAAATTGCGAAGGATTATCTTTATAGGCTTGGTCAATAACACTTACAATTCCTGTATTGGATGAAACCTCAAAAGCTTCAGCTACAGAAATTTTACCATAACCCCCCTTTTTTGAGTCTCTAACCTTTTTACCATAAAAAGAAAGGACCCCCTTCTTTGTATCGACAATTGTTGTTGTATCAATTTTTTTATCTTCTAATGCTACCGCCAGCGCCATCAGCTTAAATGTAGAACCCGGCTCATGAGACTCACCAATGGCGTAATTGAGGCGTTCATAGTACTTCCCTTCTTTGTTTCGCCCAAGATTAGAAATGGCTCTAATTGCCCCTGTTTTTGTTTCCATAACGACCACAGAACCGTGATCAGCTTTATACTTTTCTAATTGCTCTAAAAGTGCATGATGAGCAATATCCTGAATATTAACATCGATGGTGGTGTAGACATCAAATCCATCTTTTGGCTCCGTCTGATTAAAGTCGTCAATAGGTTTCCATTGGCCTTTTCCAATACTCTGCTTAAGGCGATTTCCATCGACACCGCGCAAATATTTTTCGCCAAATGCACCATCAATTCCTACTCGAGTAATAAATCCATTTTCATCTGTTCGTTCATATCCAATGGACCGTTGTGCAATAGCGCCAAGAGGGTAATCCCTTTTTGTGCTTTGCTCAACAATCAATCCGCCTTTGAATGCCCCTAAATCCAATAATGGGAAAGCTCTAAAACGCAAATAATCCGAGTAATCAATTTGACGTGCCAACAAGAAATATCTGTTTTTATTTTGTCTTGCCTCACGTATGCGCTTTTGCAGATTGAGCGAAGAACTGCCATTAAAGCTTGAAACAGAATCACAAAGTGCTTCAATATGAGCTTGAAAATTCCGTTCTGATGAAGTTGCCAAATCTATTCTGATATCATATTTGGGCACTGATGTAGCCAACAAACTCCCATCAACAGAATAGATATTGCCTCGGTTGGCAGGAATTACCACATCTTTTATGCTTCGCTTCTCAGCCAAAGCCCTGTAGGACTCTCCTTGAACGAACTGAATTTTTGTTAATTTAAATACAACCAACAATGCGAAAATGAAAATACATCCGGAAATGAAATATAGCTTATTTAATATGTTGGTTTCCTTTTCGGACATTTATCAGTTTGTGTTTGAAGCGATTAAAATTTTTGCAGGCGGCGTTTTGGAAGGAACAATCCCTTTATCCTTAAGACGACTTCGCACAACAGACTCCAACCTTAGTTCCATTAAATCTGATCTCTTTTGCACATATAAAGAGCGTAATGCTTTCACGTCCTCATTCAATTTTGCAATGTGGTGTACTTTACGGTCAGCACTGTGTGCACTTGCTATTGTCATTATGGCTAGAGCAGAAAAAAACAAAATCAAACGCCATTTTTTAAAAGCACCATCGCTGACCAAAAAAGTACCTTTTAAAATGTTGTACATTATGTTTTTCATTTTTTTCTCTATATTTTTTTGGCGATTCTTAGCTTAGCACTTCTCGCTCTATTGTTAATTTTAATTTCTTCATCTGTCGGAACAATCAATTTACCCACTTTCTCAAGTGGTACCGAATAATTTCCAAATACATCACGCTCAGGTTCTCCTTGAAACATACCGTTTCGTATAAAACGCTTCACCAAACGGTCTTCAAGCGAGTGATACGAAATAACACTCAACCTACCCTCTGTTTTTAATAGCTCTTTACTTGCAACCAAAAACAACTTTAGGACCTCAAGCTCATTGTTAACTTCGATGCGAATCGCCTGATAAATTTGGGCTAAAATTTTATTGTTCTTTCCTCGAGGTAAAAACTTATGTAATAACTTTTTTAACTCAAAAGTGGTTTGAATAGGCCGTTCGCTTCGAGCCTCAACAATTGTTCTCGCTATAGCTGGTGCTGACCTTAATTCACCGAAGTCCCAAAATATTCGTCTCAATTCTTCCTCAGAGTAAGAATCCACAATTGTTTTAGCTGAAAGCTTATCTTCCTGGTTCATACGCATATCAAGTGGCGCATCAAAACGAATTGAAAACCCTCGCTCTGGCGCATCAAACTGATAAGAAGAAACACCAAAATCGGCCAATATTCCATCTACGGCTTTTACGCCGTGAAAACGCAAAAAACGCTTCATGAACTTGAAATTTTCATTAATCAGCACAAACCGATCATCATTTATAGTATTTGAAAGAGCGTCTTTGTCCTGATCAAAAGCAAAAAGCCTACCCTCAGGACCTAGGTGTTGTAAGATTTTTCGACTGTGACCACCACCTCCGAAAGTAACATCCACATACACCCCATTTTTTTTTATAGCCAAACCATTTACAGATTCATTTAGTAAAACAGGACTATGATATTCCATCGGCATCATCTTGTCCCATCACTTCTTCTGCTAATTCTGCAAAATCATCAGCAGCATCATCTATGGCTTTTTCGTATAATTCTTTATCCCAGATCTCAATAATATTGACTGCTGAGGAAACAACAACTTCTTTAGTGATATTGGCGAATCCAACTAAGTCTTTAGGAATAAGAAGACGACCCGACGCATCCAATTCGATAGGCTTAACCCCTGCAGTAAATCTTCTTATAAAGTCGTTGTTCTTCTTTTTAAATCGATTGAGTTTATTAATCTTTTGCATTAGCTCCTCCCACTCTTTCATTGGATACAACTCCAAACAGGGCTGAAAAACTGCACGCTTTAACACAAAACCAGTTTGCATTGAAGAAGACAATTGCTTTTTTAATGCTAAAGGAAGCATCAAACGGCCTTTTGCGTCTGCTTTACATTCATATGTACCAATAAGAGTGTTCACTAATTATTGTAATTAACTGTTTTGTGTATTCCAAAATTATAAAATTATTACCACTTTTTACCACTTTTTACCACTTTGTTAATAAAATTCTACCAAACGCAAAATAGTTCGATAAAATACATGGTAATTATATTTTAAATAATTGATTATCAATAATTTAGATAAAATGTAGTGAAATTAACATTTGTGTGTTAATAAAGCATTTTGAAGGAAAATATGGTCTTATGAAATGAAAAATAAGGTCAATTTTAGCAAAACATTAAGAATCAGTATTGAGTGTCTTTATTGAATAAAATTGCTTAGCTTTGCCTTTGATACCAATTTATCAATTCACAACAATGAAGTACACGTTAAAGAAGGAAGGGGAATTCTGCTACACCGAAATTGGAGAGGGACGTCCCATCATTATTTTACATGGTTTAATGGGTGGGCTCAGTAATTTTGATGGACCTATTAATTACTTCAGTAAAAACGGTTATAAATTGGTATTGCCAAAACTCCCTGTTTACGATCTAGCTTTACTCAATACGAATGTGAAAAATTTTTCTTTCTTCCTTAGAGATTTTATTGATTTTAAAGGCTATGAAGATGTGATTTTACTAGGCAATTCATTAGGAGGTCATATTGGACTCTATTACACAAATCTCTACCCAACCAAGGTTGCTGGACTTGTGATAACAGGAAGTTCAGGGCTTTATGAAAGCGCCATGGGAAGTGGGTATACAAAAAGAAGCGACTACAACGTTATTAAAGCCAAGGCTGAGGAGGTTTTTTATGACCCTGCTGTGGCCACCAAAGAAATTGTTGATGATGTCTTTGAAACGGTAAATGACAGAAATAAGCTCGTAAAAACACTTGCTATCGCAAAGAGTGCTATTCGACACAATATGGCGAAAGATTTACCTAAAATGTCTACTCCTACCTGTATCATTTGGGGTAAAAATGACATTGTTACTCCTCCAAACGTGGCCGATGAATTTCACAAATTACTGCCAGACTCAAACCTATACTGGATTGACAAATGTGGTCATGCAGCCATGATGGAGCACCCCGAAACATTTAATGAAATCCTCTTAGAATGGCTCAAAATGAGAGGGCTATAAGATTTTTGACATGCACATCAAGACCGCAACATTTGTCGTAAGCAATCAAGATGTTTCCAAATGCCCAGAAAATAACCTTGCAGAATATGCTTTTATAGGGCGCAGTAATGTTGGTAAATCTTCATTAATTAACATGTTGACCAACAAAAACAAGCTAGCAAAAACATCTGGTAGACCTGGAAAAACTCAACTAATCAATCATTTCCTTATTAACGAACAATGGTATTTAGTAGATTTACCTGGCTATGGCTATGCACGTGTATCAAAGTCAAGCAAAAAAACCTTTCAAAAATTTATTACAGCATATTTTCGCAAACGCAAACAATTAGTCTCTGCGTTTGTGCTTGTCGACATACGCCATGAACCCCAACAAATAGATTTGAATTTTATGCAATGGCTAGGGGAGCATCAAATTCCCTTTAGCATTATTTTTACTAAATCAGATAAACTCAAGCCAAAAGCTATCGAGCGAAATGTGGCACATTACCAAAGCATCCTAAATAAAAGCTGGGAAGAGCTTCCCAAGCATTTTATTACCTCTTCTGCAAGTTATGAGGGTAAAGAGCAGCTGATTAACTATATTGACTCTATAAATTTATCTTTAAAAAATACAAAACCTCAATTTGATTAAATTATAATCCCTACTGCCTAGATTTTTTTTTACTTTAGCAGGAAGTTTAAACCACATGAGCTATCTTCATAATATTGGCACTTATTTCTTAATGATCGCTGAAATGTTTCGTAAACCTACGAAACGATCGGTTATGAAAAATTTAATCTTGAAAGAGGTCGACGATTTGGTGATTAGTTCTCTTGGTATTGTTGCATTCATCTCCTTTTTTGTTGGTGGTGTCATCACAATACAAACTGCGCTAAATATCACTAGCCCTTTGATTCCTAAATACCTAGTTGGTTTTGCTACTCGTCAATCGATAATTTTAGAATTTGCTCCTACCTTCATATCTATAATTATGGCTGGTAAGGTTGGATCGTTTATCACTTCAAGTATTGGTTCTATGCGAGTTACAGAACAAATCGATGCCCTTGAGGTCATGGGGGTCAATTCGATAAATTATCTTGTTTTCCCAAAAATGATTGCGCTGACGCTTTATCCTTTTGTTATTTCTATTGCTATGTTCTTGGGGATAATTGGAGGAATGGCCGCTTGTGTTTATGGGGGATTCTCAACTTTAGAAGATTACATAACGGGTATACAATTAGACTTTATCCCGTTTCATATGGTTTATGCTTTCATTAAAACTCTGGTGTTTGCTTTTATTTTGGCTACTATTCCTTCTTTTCATGGTTATTACATGAAAGGTGGCGCTCTAGAAGTTGGCAAAGCTAGTACTGTTGCCTTTGTCTGGACTAGTGTAGTTATCATTTTATTGAATTATATCCTAACACAAATGTTACTCAGCTGATGATTAAAGTTACTGACCTTCATAAATCGTTTGGGGATGTTGAAGTCCTTAAAGGAATTTCCACCAATCAGATCGAACCGCGCGATGTCGTCATCATTGGGCAGAGTGGATCAGGAAAGACCGTTTTTCTAAAGTGCTTACTGGGTCTTTTTGACTACACCAAAGGCAGTATTGATTATGATGATCAAAAGTTTACTAAACTTTCTGATGATCAAAAAAGAAATTTGCGTTCAAAAATAGGTATGGTCTTCCAAGGAAGCGCCTTGTTTGATTCAATGACCATTGCTGAAAATGTGATGTTTCCACTCCGAATGTTTGCCAATTTAAGTGAAAGCGAAATGCAAGACCGTGCAAACATAGTTCTTAAGCGCGTAAACCTAGACAATGCACAAAACAAAATGCCAAGTGAAGCTTCTGGCGGAATGCAAAAACGAGTTGCAATTGCACGTGCAATTGTAAACAACCCGAAGTATTTGTTTTGTGATGAGCCAAATTCAGGGCTTGATCCCAAGACTGCAATTGTGATTGACAACTTAATTCAAGAAATCACTAAAGAATATAATATGGTAACTGTGATCAATTCTCATGACATGAATTCTGTTATGGAAATTGGGGAAAAGATTGTCTTTTTGAAAAACGGAGAAAAAGCATGGGAAGGGAGTAATGACAGTATTTTTAAAACTGATAACGAAGCGGTATCAAGCTTTGTGTATTCCTCAAATTTATTCAAAAAAGTACGGGAAATGTACTTGAGAGACTAACGCTTCAGTACGTTAAGATCTCTATATCATCTTCAAGCTCTTGCTCCAGCCATATTTTTAAATCAGCATTTTTTTGACTCAGCAAACTATCATTTACAAATGAATTCCAACGAGTTGTAGCTACTAAAACTGTATCTACTGTTCTAAAATTTGGTGAACGTAAAGTTTGTGCAAAACTGAATGATTCCAATTCAGAGAATTGGATTTTAGCATCTTTAGCCAAATCGATGAAGTCAAAACCATAAATAGAGTTACGCTGAGAAGATGCTGCAAGTTTTAAGCTGTCTATTGTGAACGTTAAACGCTCGATCTTCTTATCGCGTTCATCAATCTTATCAAGAGCAATATCATACAACTCTAATATTTTATCAGTACTTCGGTTGCTATTCCCATTGATTATAAGCTTAAAATCTTTAAGATATTCATACCCCTGAATTTCATTGAGTAAATCTGATTTTGTGGCATCATTGATATCGCCATTAAAATTCAAAGTAATGGTTTTTGACTTTGTATCTAGTTGTTCGCGCTGTAACCACAAACTCGTATTATTTTCAATTTCTTTCTTTAAATAATTTTTATAATCAGATTTATATTGGGATTCTTTAATCACATCATAAAATGTCCATCCTGCTGGTAACATCATTGCAAATGCAATTAAAGCAGCTATACGCGCAATAGTCTTTCGGCGTTTTGAATTTGCATAATTGAGCATGGGGAATCTCAGAACTTTTAAAACCACAAAAGTGGCCAAAGCAATAAAAATTGTATTGATTGCAAACAAATACATGGCGCCTTTAAAATAATCCCAGTTACCTTGAGATAATCCATAACCTGCAGTACAAAGTGGTGGCATTAAAGCGGTAGCAATAGCTACTCCAAAAATTACAGTGGCAATAGTCCCTTTTTTTGTCCTTGCAATAATTAATGCCAAACCACCAAAAAATGCAATTAATACATCCCTAATATCTGGTTTTACTCTACCAAGAAGCTCAGAATTATCCTCATATAGAGGGAGAAAATAAAAACAAAAAAAAGCTGTTAACAAACTCAAAAAAACCATAGTGAGTAAGCTAATCAAGGACTTTCGTAGTGTATCAATATCGTTTATAGCAATGGAAAGTCCAACCCCAAGAATCGGTCCCATAAGTGGCGAAATAAGCATCGCCCCAATAACTACTGCTGTAGAATCAGCATTCAATCCAATAGAAGCTACAAAAATCGAGCATATAAGTATCCAAGCGGTTGCCCCTTTAAAAGGAACATCGGCTTTAATGGCAGAAATGGTGGCTTCCCGGTCAGTATCTTCTCTGAAATCGAGCAGCTCAATCAAGAAAACTTTGATCGATGCAACTAAGCCTTTAGCATCAGCTTTAACCGCTTCTGTAGAATCAATAGAGTCGTTATTATCTTCTTGTTGCTCTGAATTATGAATCATAATTAAATAAAATTTCAGCTAAAGTGTCTGTCTCAGTTTTGACTAGTTTTTCAGTATCTGTGTTTTTTCTTTTGGAAATATAAGCAAAATTTTATTCTCTTCAACAATGATGCTTGAATTCAAACCCAGCTATATTGGATTTACTTTTAGCCGTGCACACTTATCAATCCAAAAGAACTTCAACTTCTGCATTAGGATTGAATGCATAAGAACGTCCAGATTGAAGTTCTATAGCCTCAAAGCGCGTACGCCTTATTTTACCCATGCAAAATATTTTACCATTGGGTGTTTTAAATCGGGTGCCTTCAGCAATCTCATAGACATAAGTTTTTTCATTAGGAGGGTCAAATTGTTTAAGTGATCGAGAGAGTAAAATATCAGAATCACTGCTCGCTTTAGGATTTTTAAAATAATGAGCTAAAAAAGGAAGTGTCTGCGCAGGGAAAATTTCGGGATTAAGAAACGGCAAGGCAAGACGTTGAAAGGTGAATTTCCACTCTTTTCCATGGGGTCTAATATGAGCGCCGAAACTTTTATATGCCTCATAATGGGCAATTTCATGAAGCAAAGTAACCAAAAACCGGTAAGGATTTAGGTTTGAGTTTACTGTAATCTGATGATGGCCATTACTGCGTTTTGTGTAGTCTCCGTGACGCGTTTTTCGGGCTTTTTTTACAACCACTTGTAAATGGTCATCATTGAGCAACTGCAAAACCTGATCGTGAGCAGCTTTAGGAATGTAGGATGTTAGGTTTTGATTCATATGTACTCACACTACATACGCTCTGGAACTTGAATACCGAGCAGACTAAAAGCATTTTTTATGGTTTCTCCAACAGCAGCACACAATTGAACTCTAAAACTCATTAGCCCAGAACTCTCGGCACCAAGGATAGAAATATTCTGATAAAAAGAATTAAATTCTTTAACTAAATCGTATGTATAATTGGCAATAAGCGCAGGACTATAATTAGTCGCGGCTTGTTGAATCACAACTGGAAACACTTCTAATTGCTTCAGCACATTTCGCTCTTTAACACTTAGTGATAGTTTAGAAAAATCTATTTGTCCATCAGCAGAGGCTTTTCTTAAAATGGCCTGAATTCGAGCATAAGTGTATTGAATAAAAGGCCCAGTATTTCCTTGAAAATCTACAGATGCTTTAGGATCAAAAAGTATTGATTTTTTAGGATCAACTTTAAGAATAAAATACTTTAAAGCCCCCAAACCAATAATTCTATACGTTTTGTTTTTTTCTGCTTCTGAGTATCCATCGAGCTTACCTAGGTCTTGCGATATTAACTGGGCTGTATTGGTCATTTCTAAAACCAAATCATCTGCATCAACTACAGTCCCTTCGCGGCTTTTCATTTTACCACTTGGTAAATCTACCATACCGTAACTTAAATGAAAAAGATTTTGAGCCCATTCAAATCCTAATTTTTTAAGAATATGAAAAAGAACTTTAAAATGATAATCTTGTTCATTACCTACAGTATACACCATTGCAGAGATATCAGGACAATCCTTAACGCGTTGTATCGCTGTTCCAATGTCTTGAGTCATATAAACCGCCGTACCATCTGAACGAAGTACAATTTTTTGATCCAATCCTTCTTCTGATAAATCACACCACACCGAACCATCGTCTTTTTTGAAAAATACCCCTTTATTGAGCCCTTCTTCAATAAAAGATTTCCCTAAAAGATAGGTCTCACTTTCATAGTAATAAGAATCAAAATTAACACCTAAATTATTATAAGTGACTTCGAATCCGTCATATACCCACTGATTCATGGTTTTCCAAAGCTCAACTACCTCGGCATCACCAGCTTCCCATTGACGAAGCATTTCTTGTGCAGCCAAAAGTATAGGCGCTTTAACTTTAGCTTCATCTAATGCCAAGCCATCTTGCTCGAGTTTAGCAATTTCCTTTTTGTATTCCTGATCAAATTTTACGTAGAAATTCCCTACAAATTTATCTCCTTTAATTCCGGTAGATTCGGGCGTTTGACCCTGTGCAAAACGTTGCCAAGCCAACATACTTTTACAAATGTGAATCCCTCGGTCATTGATGATTTGTGTTTTGTAGACTTTTTTCCCCGAAGCTTTTAAAATTTCTGCGACACTAAAACCTAAAAGGTTGTTTCTGATGTGCCCTAAATGCAAGGGCTTATTTGTGTTTGGGGAGGAGTACTCCACCATTACAGCATCGCTTTGAGCAGCTGAAATAAAACCAAATTTTTCAACTGATTGAATTCGACGAAATAGTTGAAAAAAATAAGGATCTGAAAGTACTAAATTTAAAAAGCCCTTCACAACATTAAATGAAACCACTTCGTTTGAATGTGCTACCAAATAGGCTCCTAATTGATCGCCTAGCTGTACTGGATTCATTTTTACCATCCGCAACATTGGAAATGTAACGACAGTAATATCGCCTTCAAAATCTTTTCGAGTAGCCTGAAATTCAATGCGGTCTATCTCTGTCTGAAACTGAGATTTAAATGCTGATTTTATGTGTTGAGAAAGAATTTTTTGAAGACTCATCGACTGCTTTTTTTCACAAGCAAAGATACATTTTTTTACCTCTATTAATTAGTCACTTTAGGCAAAAATATCTCAGCCATCATGCAGCGTGCGCTTCCGCCACCGCAAACTTCAATAGTATCAAGAGGGCTTGATATTAGGGTGGTGTGCTTTTCGAGTTGAGTGCGTTGATCAGCGCGAAGAGAATCGAACGAAGACTGGCTCATAACTAGATAGGATTTCTGATCTGCTCCACTAAGCTGAAGCATATTCCCCGCAAATTGATTGATCTGATTTTCTGTGAGGTCGATAATATCTTTATTACTTTGTCTTAAATGA
Source organism: Bacteroidota bacterium (assembly GCA_027593245.1). Taxonomy (GTDB): domain Bacteria; phylum Bacteroidota; class Bacteroidia; order Flavobacteriales; family Flavobacteriaceae; genus UBA3537. The sequence goes on from JAQCJC010000013.1 coordinate 23,551, forward strand.
TTGACTAAGTTTTTACGTTCTTTCTTTTCGTCAATAGAATTCAAACATACAACTGCAAAGGTGGTGCCGATACACATCATGACATTAGTATGGTATATTTTCTTTCGTTTTAGACCAACAGGATGATAGGCCGAAAACACAACAGGGAAAAAATCAAAATCCTCACAAAATTCAATAAAGAGTGCTTCGTCTGCACGAGGTGATAATGCACAATAAGCCTTTCTGTTCTCACGATCTAAAATAATACTCCCTGTGCCTTCTAAAAAAATCTCTTCTTGCTCTGCAGTACTGTAATCAATAATGTGTTCAATAAAAAATCCGTTTTGTTCCACTGCTTCCAAAACAGACTCCTTGCGTTCGTGACGTCTATTTTCTGCAAACATAGGGTACAGAGCTGCTGTGCCGTTATGATGAAATGAAATCCAATTGTTCGGAAATATTGAATCGGGGGTGTCAAATTCCTTAGTGTCATTAACAACAATAACGTGGATACCAACAGAGCGTAATTTGTCTACAAGTGCATCAAATTCTTGAACAGCTAATCTGTTGACTTCAACGGGTTTTAAGTCCTTTATTTTTTTCTGATAGTAGTTGTTGACCGCTGTTTGTTCATTCATTCGAAATTGAACAGGACGGATCATCAAAACGGAATTTGTAATTTGTTTGTTCATCTATAAGCGAATTAAAGGCAGAGTTGAGCACCTCAAAAGACCTCCCTGCTTGGATATTTCTGAGTAGCTTACCTTTTCTACCTTGAATTTATGAAGTTCTAACCATTTGTTTAACCTTGTAAAACCTGCCTCGGAAATAACAACATCATTGGATATTGAAAAGACATTGCAATTCATATTTGCCATTTCTTGTTTAGTTGTTAGATAAATATGCTCTTTACCAAATAGTTTTTCTAAAAAAATAAAGTCCTCTTGATTTGTAAATCCTTCTCTATGCAATAGTGCTTTTCCTCTTCCGAGCGGCTGAAAACAACAATCTAAATGAAGTACGCCTTCCAATGGATTTGTATTTGACTTTTTCAATTCAAGTGCTTTAACTTTTTTATTGGGAAAAAGTGATTGAAGTGCGCCTACTGCTTGAATATTAGTTCGTGCAGTGATAAAACTTGAGTAATCATCCCCTAAATAAACACCTACAAAAATATAATCATTGTGGACAATCACATCGCCGCCCTCTACATGACATTCCTCTGGAAGTTCGATGCATTTTTGTGGATCAATTTGACGCACAATTTGATCTAAAGCTGAAAATTCCTCTGCACGATCTGGCAATATATTGGATTTGATTAGTTTATCCTCAATTACGAAAGCTATATCTCTAGTGAAAATTTGATTACAATTTTTAATAATATTTGGGCGGTAGACCTTGACGCCATGCGATTCGAAAATTTGAACTAAGGCGCTCATTTCTTCTACCATATCCTTTTCTGAAGGATAGGTGCCTTGCAGAACATGTTTTAGGCTACTAGGGTCGTAACAAGCTTCTGGAGTTGGGGTAAGACCGTTACTTTTAGCCACACCGAGAACAACTGCTTTTAATGTACTGAATTCATTTAAAACGTTTAATCCTAACATCTATGTAGGTGTTGATTAGCGCTTTGAAGAAGAGAAAGATCGAGCAGGTTCTCCACTGTATATCTGTCTCGGACGCCCAATTGGTTCTTTACGCAAACGCATCTCGCGCCACTGCCCTATCCACCCAGGCAAACGTCCTAGAGCAAACATAACAGTAAACATATCTACAGGAATTCCCATAGCTCTGTAGATTATACCAGAATAAAAGTCCACATTAGGATACAGTTTTCTTTGTACAAAATAAGGATCGGCAAGAGCTTCTCTTTCTAACCCTTTGGCAATATCTAAAATAGGGTCTTCTACTCCCAAATCATTTAAAACTTCGTCGGCTGCTACTTTGATAATTTTAGCTCGAGGATCAAAGTTTTTGTACACACGATGACCAAAGCCCATAAGGCGAAACGGGTCGCTTGTATCTTTTGCTTTTGCCATGTATTTCTTGGTGTCTCCGCCATCTTCTTTAATCGCCTCTAACATTTCTAATACTGCCTGGTTTGCTCCGCCGTGAAGTGGACCCCACAAGGCAGAAATGCCAGATGAAATTGAAGCAAATAAACCTGCATGTGATGACCCAACAATACGAACAGTAGAAGTTGAGCAGTTTTGCTCGTGATCAGCATGAAGGATGAGTAACTTGTTTAAGGCATTGACAATAATTGGATTTTGCACATAGGCTTTATTTGGTTGCTTAAACATCATTTTCAATACGTTTTCAACAAAACCTAAATCTTCGTCTCCATAATCCAACGGTAAGCCTTGCTTTTTACGCATTGTCCACGCTACTAAAACAGGAAGTTTTCCAAGAAGCTTAACTACGGAATTGTACATGTCTTCTTCTGATTCCACATTCACAGACCCTGGATTAAAAGCTGTAAGTGCCGAAGTGAGCGAGGACAATACACCCATGGGGTGTGCGGATTTTGGGAATGCATCTAATATTTTTCTAATGTCATCATCTACAATAGAATTCTCTTTGATGTCTTCATGAAATTTAGAAAGTTGCTCGTCTGTTGGCAACTCTCCGAAAATTAACAAAAAGGCAACTTCTAAAAAGTCAGCTTTTGCTGCAAGTTCTTCAATAGAGTACCCTCTGTACCTTAAAATTCCTTTTTCTCCGTCTAAAAAAGTAATTGCACTCTCACAAGAACCTGTATTTTTAAATCCAGGATCGATAGTAGTTACTCCGCCAGTGACTGCACGAAGACTACTGATGTTGATGGCTATTTCTTTTTCAGTTCCGTGTACAATTGGAAAGTCATATTTTTGTCCGTTGAATTCGAGGGTAGCTTTTTCTGACATTGTTCAGTAGGAAATTTAAATTATTAGAGTTGCAATTTACAAAATCGGCACCTAATTTTCAATAAAAACCTAATATTATTGACGGCCTAAAACAACAAAGCCTTTCAAAAATGAAAGGCTTTGTTAAAATGCTAATAAAATTTTTATTTTATTTTGAATGCTTTCTCTTGTGGGTAGTAAGCCATTTGTCCCAATTCTTCTTCAATTCTGAGAAGCTGGTTGTACTTTGCCATACGGTCGCTTCGAGAGGCAGAACCCGTTTTGATTTGTCCTGTATTGAGCGCTACGGCAAGATCAGCGATAGTGTTGTCTTCTGTTTCTCCTGATCTGTGTGACATTACAGATGTGTACCCTGCATTGTGTGCCATATTAACGGCTGCAATTGTTTCTGTAAGTGTACCAATTTGATTGACTTTAATAAGAATTGAATTTGCAGTAGTGTTTTCAATCCCTCTAGACAAACGCTCTACATTTGTTACAAATAAATCATCCCCAACAAGTTGAACTTTATCTCCTATTTTTTCGGTAAGGTATTTCCAACCTTCCCAATCATTTTCATCCATACCGTCTTCGATTGAAATGATTGGATAATTAGCAGACAGCTCGGCTAGGTAATCAGCCTGTTCTTTGCTGCTGCGAACTTTACCATTCGTACCTTCAAACATTGAGTAATCGTATTTTCCATCGACATAAAATTCAGCTGAGGCACAATCTAAAGCAATCATCACTTCGTCGCCCAATTTGTACCCTGCCTTTGCTACTGCTTTTGCAATTGTATCAAGCGCATCTTCCGTACCATCTAATGTAGGTGCAAAACCTCCTTCATCACCAACAGCTGTACTTAAGCCTCTGTCGTGTAATACCTTTTTTAGATTATGAAAAATCTCTGTTCCAATCTGCATTGCATGTGTGAAGTTTTTGGCTTTTACTGGCATTACCATAAATTCTTGAAATGCAATTGGAGCATCACTGTGCGATCCGCCATTGATGATATTCATCATTGGCACTGGAAGTGTGTTGGCACTGACTCCTCCAACATAACGGTAAAGCGGAATACCAAGTTCTGCTGCTGCCGCTTTTGCTACAGCTAAAGAAACTCCAAGTATGGCATTTGCACCAAGCTTAGATTTGTTTGGTGTTCCATCAAGATCTATCATGGTTTGGTCAATGAGGTTTTGTTCAAAAACAGAAGCTCCAATAAGCGCCTCAGAAATAACTGTATTCACGTTACTTACAGCTTTTGAAACCCCTTTTCCCATATACGTGTCACCACCATCGCGTAGTTCTACAGCTTCATGTTCACCAGTTGAAGCGCCAGAGGGTACTGCAGCTCTCCCTACGAAACCATTCTCTGTAGTCACGTCTACTTCAACAGTTGGATTCCCTCGAGAATCTAAAATCTGTCGCGCATGAATGTCTAGTATTATACTCATAATATTTTCTTTGGTTTGTTTAGGATGTAAATTTACAAAAATGTTGTATTGCAGCCTCTTTTTCTTAAAAGAAAAGTAACAAAATTAAACTACAACGATATAGTAAAGTTTATAACAAAATTAATTCAAGAGCGTTAGAAACTCTACTTGAGAAGGTCGATAAATTGATCGAAAAGATATGACGAATCGTGTGGTCCTGGACTAGCTTCAGGATGGTACTGCACAGAAAAACATTTTTTGTTTTTCATGGATATTCCCGCAACAGTATGATCATTTAGGTGTAAATGACTGATTTCTAATTCAGGATTAGCTTCAGCTTCCTCTCTGTTAATTGCAAATCCGTGGTTTTGTGAAGTGATTTCTCCTTTACCGGTTTTTAAATTTTTCACAGGATGATTAATTCCACGATGTCCGTTATGCATTTTATACGTGGAAACTCCATTGGCTAAAGCAATAACTTGATGACCGAGACAAATACCAAACAGTGGAAGGTTTTTTTCTATGATTTTTTTAGCTAAAGCTTGAGCCTCCGCTAGTGGTTGAGGATCTCCTGGGCCATTAGACAAGAAATACCCGTCGGGGTTCCATGCACTTAGTTCTTCAAAGCTTGCATTGTAAGGAAAAACTTTAATACAGGCATCGCGCTTTGCAAAATTTCTCAGTATATTTTTCTTGATTCCGATATCAAGGGCAGCAATTTTATAAGTTGCATTTTTATCACCAAAAAAGTAAGGTTCTTTGGTCGATACTTTAGAGGCCAATTCTAAGCCTTCCATGTTTGGCACTTCAGCTAGTTGTTTTTTTAGCGCTTCAATGTTTTCAATATCTGTTGAAATAACGGCATTCATAGCGCCATTTTCTCTAATGTAACTAACCAAGGCCCTAGTATCCACATCTGAAATTGCAAATAAATCATTGGCTTCAAAGAAATTCTCTAGACTACCATGCGCATCAACTCGTGAATATTCATAGCTAAAATTTTTACAAATTAAGCCTGCAATTTTGATGTCACTTGATTCCACCTCATTGTCATTTACTCCATAATTCCCTATGTGTGCGTTGGTAGTCACCATAAGCTGACCAAAATAGGATGGATCTGTAAATACTTCTTGATAGCCAGTCATTCCAGTATTAAAACATACTTCACCAAATGCTGTTCCTTCATTTCCAATGGCCTTTCCGTGAAAAATGGTACCGTCTGCGAGTAATAATATTGCTTTTTTTCTTGATTTATACCTCATAGTTACGTGGTGGTTATAGCGTTTAACAAAATTGCATAAAAAAAAGGATAAACTAAAAAAGTTTATCCCTAATATTTCAAATGATTATTAACATTTATTCTTCCTCTTGAGTTGCTTCTGGAGTGACGGCTGCAGCTACTGCTTTTGCTTTACCTCTTCGGCTTCTTCGCGTTGTTTTCTTCTTCGGTTTATCGGCGTTATAAATTTCATTGAAATCCACAAACTCTATCATAGCCATGTCTGCGTTATCGCCAAGACGATTTCCCAACTTGATGATTCTGGTGTATCCACCAGGACGATCTCCGATTTTGACAGCAACGTCTCTAAAAAGTTCAGCAACAGCAGCTTTCTGACGCAATCTACTGAAAACGATTCTGCGGTTATGTGTCGTGTCTTCTTTAGATTTAGTAACAAGTGGCTCAATAAATTGTTTGAGCGCTTTTGCTTTAGCAACGGTTGTATTGATTCGTTTGTGTTCAATCAACGAGCAAGCCATATTTGCAAGCATTGCCTTTCTGTGTGCTGTTTTTCTTCCTAAATGATTAGTTTTCTTTCCGTGTCTCATTTTGTTATATATTAACCATCATCTTGCTTCGACCCAAAACTTGTTTTGCATTGGGGCGCAAAATATGATGTGTTACTCTTTGTCTAATTTATATTTACTAAGGTCCATTCCAAAACTTAAACCTTTGATGCTTACAAGCTCCTCTAATTCAGTAAGTGATTTTTTTCCAAAGTTTCTAAACTTCATTAAATCATTTTTATTAAAAGATACTAGGTCTCCTAAAGTATCTACCTCGGCCGCTTTAAGGCAGTTAAGGGCACGTACTGAAAGGTCCATATCGACAAGTTTTGTTTTCAGTAATTGACGCATGTGTAGCGACTCTTCATCGTAAGTCTCAGTTTGCGCAATATCATCCGCCTCTAATGTGATACGCTCATCAGAGAATAACATAAAGTGATGGATTAAAATTTTTGCAGCTTGAGTGAGTGCATCCTGCGGATTTATCGATCCATCAGTAATAATTTCAAATACTAGTTTTTCGTAGTCTGTTTTCTGCTCTACACGGAAATTTTCTACGCTATACTTTACATTTTTGATTGGTGTGTAAATAGAATCTGTAAAAATTGTACCTACAGCTGCTGAGGATTTTTTGTTTTCTTCAGCAGGCACATATCCTCTACCCTTTTCTATAGTAAGCTCCAAAGAAATATTAACCTTTGGATCTAAATTACAAAGAACTAAATCTTTATTCAAAATTTGAAATCCTGAGATAAATTTCTGGAAATCTCCAGCAGTGATTTTATCTTGTCCTGAAATTGAAATTGATACAGATTCGTTATCTACTTCGTCGATTTGACGCTTGAATCTTATTTGCTTAAGGTTCAAAATGATTTCTGTAACGTCTTCAACGACACCAGAAATTGTAGAAAATTCGTGGTCTACGCCTTCAATCTTAAGTGAAGTAATTGCAAATCCTTCAAGAGATGATAATAAAACTCGTCTCAAAGCATTTCCTACGGTCAATCCGTAACCAGGTTCTAGGGGTCTGAATTCGAATTTACCTTCGTAATCCGTAGAATCTATCATGATGACTTTGTCGGGCTTCTGAAAATTTAAAATTGCCATATTGCTGTGTGTTTCAGTTAATTATTTAGAATACAATTCGACGATGAATTGCTCATTGATGTTTTCTGGAATTTGGATTCTTGCTGGTACAGATACAAAAGTTCCAGATTTTGTATCGTTGTTGAATGTAATCCATTCATATACCGCAGAAGACCCTTCAAGAGATGTATTGATTGCCTCAAGTGATTTAGACTTTTCACGTACTGCTATAACATCTCCAGCTTTTAGGCTGTATGATGGGATATTAACAACACCTCCATTTACTGTAATGTGTCTGTGAGAAACAAGTTGTCTTGCACCTCTTCTTGAACGGGATAAGCCCATTCTATACACTACGTTATCCAATCGTGATTCGCAAAGTTGAAGCAGAACTTCACCAGTAATACCTTGTGCAGCTGTTGCTTTTTTGAATAAGTTTCTGAATTGTCTTTCAAGAATACCATAGGTATACTTCGCTTTTTGCTTCTCCATTAGTTGAATAGCATATTCAGATTTTTTGCCACGGCGTCTGTTGTTTCCGTGTTGTCCTGGAGGATAATTTCTTTTTTCAAAAGACTTATCTTCTCCGAAGATCGCTTCGCCAAATTTTCGGGCGATTTTTGTTTTAGGACCAGTATATCTTGCCATTTTTTTTTGTGTTTGGAGAGGTCTTGGGAATTAAGGTCTTTATCTTATCCTTCGCCAATTGTTAATCCTCTCGATTATACTTATTTATTAATATTAAACTCGACGTCTTTTAGGAGGTCTACATCCATTGTGCGGAGTTGGTGTCACATCAATAATCTCTGTAACTTCAATGCCGCCGTTATGGATACTTCGGATAGCAGATTCTCTACCATTTCCAGGACCTTTAACATAGACTTTTACTTTTTTAAGGCCTGCTTCTTTAGCAACACCAACAGCATCTTCAGCTGCCAATTGAGCAGCATAGGGTGTGTTTTTCTTTGACCCACGGAAACCCATTTTCCCAGCAGAAGACCATGAAATCACGTCTCCTTTTTTATTGGTCAACGAAATGATGATGTTGTTGAATGAAGCCGTGATATGGGCTTCTCCAGTTGATTCTACGATTACCTTTCTTTTTTTAGTACTTGACTTTGCCATATTACTAATTATTATTTAGTTACTTTTTTCTTGTTAGCAACTGTTTTTCTTTTACCTTTTCTTGTTCTGGAGTTGTTTTTGGTACGTTGACCGCGAAGTGGTAATCCAGATCTGTGGCGGATTCCTCTATAGCAACCAATATCCATAAGGCGCTTAATATTCAGTTGTGTTTCTGAACGCAATTCACCTTCAATTGTGTAGCTTCCAACAGCATCACGGATTTTCCCAATCTCTTCATCGGTCCAATCGGATACTTTTGTACTCTCATCTACTTTAGCTGTTGCTAAAATCTCTTTAGCACGGCTTCTACCAATTCCATAGATATATGTCAATGAAATTACTCCTCTTTTTTGTTT
>JAQCJC010000014.1 GCA_027593245.1 Bacteroidota bacterium
TCATATTATTCTGATGAAGTAGAGCTCGTTGTAAATCCATTGCCTATAATTGTTGAGAATGTAAGCCTATTTCAGTGTGATCAAGACACTGATGGAATTACAATATTTAATTTAAACGAGGCCATTGAACTTATTTCTGTAGATTATTTAAATGAAACCTTTAGCTTTTATTTCGATCAATCAGAAGCACTTCTTGGAACGCCAAACAGAATAGCAGATCCTGTAAATTATCAAAACACGAATTCAGTTCCAACAATCAATCCCAACCAAATTTTTGTTCGAGTAGAAACAATTAATGGCTGTTCACGTGTGGCTCAGCTAGACCTTTTTGTTTCGACAACCCAAATTCCTACTGGTTTTTCAATTCCTTCGTACCAAGAATGTTTTGATGACTCTGATGGCTCTACGACTTTTGATTTTGGCGATTCTGAAGCTACTATTTTAGGAATTTTCCCGCCCACTCAACCCCTTACAGTAGCCTATTATGAGTCTGAATTGGATGCATTATCTGAAATCAATCCTATACTTGATATTCAAAATTATGAAAATATTTCAGGAGTCGATCAGTTCATTTGGGTGCGCGTTGACTCTGATATCGATAATTCGTGTGTTGGTTTAGGACAGTATATAGATTTGATAGTAAACCCACTACCTATTTTGAATACTCCAGTTGACCCTTATTTTTGCGTTGGCTCTCCAAATTCTCTTACCTTAAATTTAGCTAATGAATATGATGCTTTTGTTTTAGATGGTCAATCTGCTGCCGACTTCACGGTAAGTTATTTTATTAATTTAACAGATGCAGAAAGTTCTACCTCCGAAATTTTTACAGTAACCAATTCTGCTTCCTTTGTTCAGATTGTTTATAAAATAACAAATAATACTACAGGCTGTTATGATATTGATACTTTTGAAATTGATTTTATAGATATCCCAGCAGCAAATCAACCAGCAAGTTTTTCAGAATGTGATACTAATAATGACGGGATTTATCTTTTTAACACTTCAGCTTTAGAAGCTCAAATTTTAGGTGGACAAACCACAATGAATATTGTATACTACGATGGTTTAGGGAGCCCTCTTGAGGACGAAAATGGACAAATTATTACCAGCCCTTTCCCAGACGAGTTCTTATCATCATCTCAAACCATTACAGCAGTAGTTTATAATGGGATTTGCACAGATGCTTCAATAGATATATCATTCTTAGTGAATCCCAATACAAATTTTTCTGTAGATGATATTGTCATTTGTGATGGATCTTCTCAACTGATACAACTCAATATGGAGGACTCTTCATCATCTTTCAATTATACTTGGACTTTACCGGATTCTACAATTGTAAACACTCTGCAACCCGAACTTGATGTAGATCAAATTGGCGTTTATAATATCACCGTCACAAACCTAAATGGCAGTTGTTCTTTTTCACAACCTTTTGAAGTATTTGAATCTGAAGGGCCATCAATTTCTATGGATAATATTACAATTGTGGAAGGAACTTCCAATAATTCAATCACTATAGACGAGGCTGCACTTGGGTCAGCAAATTATGAGTTTAAACTTATTGACGAAAATGGAAATTTGGTATCTGGATATCAAGATATTGGTTATTTTGGACAGCTTACAGGTGGATTTTATTCACTATATGTTCGAGACGAATTGCGTTGCGAGGAAGTTGTAATAACAGTACCTGTGCTGTATATTATGAATTTCTTTACACCAAATGGAGATGGGTTCAATGATACTTGGAAAATCAAAGGGATACTTTCAAATAATTATAACTTTTCAAAAATTTCTGTTTTTGATCGTTATGGAAAGTTGTTGAAAAACATGACCATCAACTCAAACTTTTGGGATGGAACTTACAATGGTGTATTGATGCCAACAAATGATTATTGGTATAGTATCGAACTGACTAAAATTGACGGAACTAATTTTGTTCGTCAAGGGCATTTCACTCTGCGCCGCTAAATGTCTGGGAATTGCTTCAAATTCCTGTTTTCATTTGAATACTAATGACTATTTTTGTTAAATAGTTTCCGATGAGTTACACCATGATTCAAATTAATTATTTGATAAATAAATTAAAAAAAATAGGCCTTTTTCTTATCCTATTGATGTGTTTTTCATGTAATAACAATGCTCAATTAGAAAAAGAAATTGAAGCTATTTCAATGGATTTAAAAGTTGAACGTTTTGATCAAACTTTTATGAAAATTACAGAAGAAACACTTCCATTTTATAAAATGCCTTACCCTTTTTTGTTTCCAAACCACATTTCTGACTCTCTCCTTTTAGAACGTACTAAAGACCCTATTCAAAAGTTGATTCAAAAGTCAGTTGATAGTGTTTTTAGTGATTTTCAAGAGACTGAAGCGGAGTTAATAGCTTTTTACAAACACCTAAAATATTATAATCCATCATTAAAAAAACCACGTGTCATAACAGTTTTTTCAGATGTTGATTACCGCAATAAAGTTATCGTCACAGACTCTATAGTTTTAATTAGTATTGATAATTATTTGGGCGCTGATCATGAGTTTTATGAAAGCTTTTATAGTTATATTCGGAAAAATTTAAAGAGGAATCAAATTGTGATGGACCTTGCTGATGCTTATTCAACTCGTTTAATAAATCAACCGAGGCGCAATACCTTTTTGGAAGAATTGATATATCATGGTAAAAAATTATATCTAAAAGATCTATGGGTTCCGTTGGCAGAGGACAGCACAAAAATTGGTTATAACGACAATGAGCTCTTTTGGGCAAATGACAATGAGTTTTATATCTGGCAATATTTTATAGAAAACGAATTGTTGTACAGCACAGACACTAAACTTGTTGGACGTTTCATCACACCAGCCCCCTTTTCACGCTTCAATTTGGAGCTCGATAGTGAATCTCCAGGCGCATTGGGACGATATATTGGATGGCAAATTGTGCGTTCCTACATGGAAAACAATCCAACTTCGTTACTTCAAATGCTTCAAATGGATGCTCAATCACTTTTTAATAAAGCAAAATACAAACCACGAAAATAATGGCTAAAGTACATACATCAAAAATTGAATTGAATGTCGAATTGGATGAGAACCGCATTCCAGAAAAATTGAACTGGACTGCTGAAGACGGTGGGGTTTCAAATGCTGAGGCCAAAGCAATTTTTCTTTCCGTTTGGGATGCTAAGGCACAAGAATCATTACGTATCGATTTGTGGACAAAAGACATGCCCGTAGATGAGATGAAATTATTTTTTCATCAAACTCTTACGGCCATGAGTGATACTTTTATGCGCGCCACCCAAGATGAGAAAATGACTGCTACAATGAAAGATTTTTGTGCTTATTTTGCTGAAAAGTTAGATTTAAAGCAGAGTTAGTTTTTAGTCTGGATTACCATACATTCAGTCGATTGGCGTCTAATTTCAAAAATATAAAAATTAAAATTGTAAATGCCAATAATCCGGATCCGCCATAGCTTAGGAATGGAAGTGGAATACCAATAGTTGGAATAAGGCCCATAACCATGCCAATATTAATTAAAAAATGCACAAAAATAATTGAGGCTACTCCGTATCCGTAGGCTCTACTGAACTGTGATTTATGTCGTTCAGACAGAAATAAAATACGGCCAATTAACATCACAAAAAGAATGACTACTGTGCTGCTCCCCAAAAACCCCCATTCTTCTGCCACTGTGCTAAAAATATAGTCGGTATGTTGTTCAGGCACAAACTTCCCTTTCGTTCGCGTACCCTCCTTAAATCCTTTTCCTGTAAGACCACCAGAGCGTATTGCTTTTTCTGATTGATTTAGATTATAAGAAATATGCCGCCGCATAACCCTTAGTTTATCAGGGTCTTTTTCAAGTCTCAACCACAGTTCAATGCGATCTCTTTGGTGTTTTTGTAAAACAGTATCAAAACTCCATTCAGTCGTAAAACTTAGGACCGCACATAAACCTAGGATTAGTAATGAACCTCTAATTTTCTTTTTCTTTCGTTTGAAAAAAAGTTGATAAATTACAAGACAAACTGCAATAACACTGGTCACGAAAAGTGCTGAAAACTTTAGTGTTGCAACAGCAATAGTAATGAGAATAGCCCCCAAAAAAATATATTTTTGAGGGATTCCTTCTCTGTAAAACACGAAAATAAGCCCTGCAAAAACAAGGGTGCTTCCAGCATCATTTTGGAGTAGAATTAAAATTGCAGGAACTGCCACAATAAGTATTGCTTGAAATTGGTCTCTAACGTTTTTTATATTTGTTTGCAAGTCACTAACATACTTGGCTACAGCTAAAGCTGTTGCAAATTTCGCAAATTCACTTGGCTGTAAGGTGATGCCTCCAATTTCATACCAAGACATAGCTCCATTTATCTTTTTGCCAAAAATAAATAGCCCTGCTAATACTACCATAGAGGCCAAGTAAATAACACTAGCAAAACGTTCGTAAAATTTGGCGTCAATAGAAAGAATCAATACAATAGAGACAAGAGAAAGGCCAATGAAAACACTTTGTTTTCCGTACGGCTGAGTGAGATCGAAATACGAGCTGAACTCTCCAACTGTTGCTGCTGAAACTATATTAAAGTATCCGAATAAAACGAGCGCCATGTAAATCAAGACGACTAACCAGTCTAATTGAAAGCTATTTGCTCTGTTGAGGTTCATTATTGATTGATTTTAAATGGTTTCCCGCTATACGGTTTTAGGTACTCCTCTTCTAAACTCTTATTTAAAACAAGTCGTTCCATATATTTTAAACTGATCTCACCTTTCAAGTATTTTTCAATCATTAAGCTGGCAATTCGACCAGCCCATCGAGCGCCATAGTATCCGTTTTCCACTAATACAGCTATTGCTATTTTAGGATCTTCTTTTGGGGCAAAGGCTACAAAAATAGAATGATCTGTGAGCTGCGTTTTTACGCCGTCAATTTTAGTGAAATTTTCAGCAGTTCCTGTTTTTCCGCATATATCAATCCCTGGGACTTTTAAAAAACTTGCAGTACCATTTGTGTAGACTTTATGCATGCCCTCAATTACGGGCTCGAAATAGCTTGGGTGAATTGTAGTTTCTTTTTTTTCAGTAAACTTTTCATTAATTGAATCTCCTTCTATGGACTTTATGATATGAGGCGTGAAATAAAACCCTTTGTTTGCAATGGCTGCTGTCATATTTGCCAATTGTATTGGCGTGACCAAAATTTCTCCCTGCCCTATAGCATTCGAAAGAACGGTAGTAGCACCCCATCTAAAATCTGGATACCAAGCATCATAATAAGCTCCGTCTGGAATATTTCCTTTTTTTCCAACGGATAGGTCATTTCCTAAAAAGTTTCCTAATCCAAAGCTCTTTATATGATCGCTCCAAACATCCATTCCAACACTTGCATTATCGTACTTATCAATGGTTTTTCGGTAAGCCATTGCAAAATAAGAATTGCAAGAATTACTGATGCTTGAAAACAAGTTCCTATAGCCACCTCCACAGTGACATTTCATTTCACGTCTGTTTTTCCCGTAAACATATTTTTCTGAGCAAAATATTGTTTCTTGTTTTGAGATTACATTTTCTTGAAGTGCAGCCAAAGCAACAAGCGTTTTAAAAGGAGATCCGGGCACATGCATTCTTATGAGTGCTTTGTCAAAAAGTGGTCTATGAATAGAATCTCTATAAAGTTTTGTGTAATTTTTGGATCGCTCTCTTCCTACTAACAATGAAGGGTTGTATGAGGGAGCTGAAACGATAGTCAATAATTCTCCGCTACTTGGCTCAATTGCAACAATACCTCCCATTTTGTTTTGCATCAATTTTTCGCCATATTCCTGAAGCGTTGCATCTATGGTTAGAGTGATATTTTTACCAGGTATAGGCAAGGTGTCAAACTGTCCATTTTTATAGGATCCAATGTCCCGATTATAAATATCTTTTTGAATGTATTTCACCCCTTTTATTCCTCTTAAATCTTTTTCATACGATTTTTCCACCCCTTGCTTCCCAATCAAATCTCCTAACTTGTAGTAACCATCGGTTGAGATATTATCTGGATTAACTTCAGCAATGTACCCTAGAACATTAGCGCCGATCTCAGTTTGATAGTCACGTATGGCTCTTTTTTGAACATAAAACCCCTTGAATTTTCTTAGTTTTTCTGACAAAAAAGCATAATCCTCCTTGGAGAGATGGGACAAAAAAACAGAAGGCAAACGTGGTGAGTAGCGTTTTGCTCTATTGTATGACTTTAAAAATTGACTTTTATCTATATCTAGTAGTGAACAAAATAGTACAGTATCTAGTTTTTCAACTTCTCTAGGAACAACAACAACGTCATAGGTAGGCTGATTTGCGACGAGTAAGGTACCACCTCGGTCATATATATATCCGCGTTTTGGGTATTGATATACTTTTCGAATTGCATTGTCACTTTCCAGACTATCCGACTCGTCTTGGTACACTTGCAAATAGAATAATCTCCCAATGAAAATGGCACCGGTTATAAAAACAAGACTTAGAAGTAGTAGCTTTCTCATTTCTCTTTTCGACTAAAAAGTGTGGTTAGTGTCAATGCAAGAAAGAGTGTAAAAAGCCCAGTGCTTAATGCGTTAGATACAACCATTCCGGCTTTTGAGTTGTCAAAAATAATCAGAATAAATAAAATAAAATGATGAATAAGAATCAGTAAGGTAAAATAAATAAAACGTGTTAGTAAATCGGCTTCATTAAATTTGATGGCTTGATACTCGTAGGCTGCTCCAAAAGAAAATTTGAGAAACACTGGCCTCATATAAGCTACAGTTACGGAGGCTGCCGCATGAGCCCCACCAGTATCCATAAAAACATCTATTAGTATTCCGAGGACAAAACTGATAAAGATAAAGCTTAAGCTGTTGTTTTTAACGGGATATATTAGTATAAATAGAATGTAAATATAAGGGTTTATGCTTCCAAGAAAATTCATCTGATTGCAAATAAGGACTTGCAGCAGAACCAATGCTGTAAATCGAATAATATTTGAAAATAACAGACTATTCATTGCTTGGGTTTAATGAGTTAAGTGTATTGAAATCTAAATTTTCAATTACGTGAACATGACGTAAATTCGTCATGTCGTTGAATAATTCAACATTAATAACATACAGGTCTTTAGTGTCGTTTAATAGGTATGACTTTACAACACCAATTGGTATGTTTTCTGGGAACGTGTATGAAAACCCACTGGTAACAATAGTATCACCTTCTGTTATTTCAGCCAGATCTTGAACATCGTTTAATTGAACAATATTATGGTGCTCACCATCCCAACCCAATGTCCCGAAGTGGTTACTTTTTTTAAGCTTTGCATTAATTTTACTTTTCGTATTCAATATGGAGAGTATACGAGCATATTTTTGGGAAGTTTTATCAATGACTCCGACAATCCCTTTAGCTGTTACAACCCCAAAATCTTCTTTAATACTGTCCTTTTCACCCTTATCTATAGTGATGTAATTTTCTAAAAAACGATAACTGTTCTTATTAACCAAAGCTGGTGTAAGTCGAAACTTCTGTTGGATATTTATAGACTCAATCTGTTCTGTTTTTGTATTGAAAACCGAGGACTTCAAGCGGTTATTTTCTTCTAAAAGCAAGTTATTTTCTTCCCTCAAATAAAAATAATCTCCAATTTTAGAAAAGGCTCCATGTATGCTGCCTGAAATTTGATATGCAGAATTAATGACTTTAGTTTTATTATAGTCGTGTGCTTGTGTGGTAAGGGCAAACGAAATTAAAAACAAGATTAAAAACAAGATGGTAGACCTGTTTTTAAAAAAGAAATTCAGAAGTTGTTGCATGACTCAATGGCTATTTGATCAAGACACTCTTATATTTTGCGATATTTTTAAGAACAATTCCTGTTCCACGAACAACGGCTCTTAGCGGGTCTTCGGCAATGTAGACGGGGAGGTCTGTCTTTTGGGACAACCGTTTATCTAATCCTCTAAGCATGGATCCACCACCTGCCAGATAAATACCAGTATTGTATATGTCTGCTGCCAGTTCAGGTGGAGTTTGTGACAAGGTTTCCATTACTGAGTCTTCAATTCTAAGGATCGATTTATCCAAAGCTTTTGCAATTTCACGATGTGAAATTTGAACTTGCTTTGGCTTTCCTGTTAGCAAATCTCTTCCTTGTACGTTCATTTCATCTGGAGGCAGTTCTAGATCTTCGGTAGCAGCACCAATCTGTATTTTAATTTTTTCAGCAGTTCGGTCACCCACATACAGGTTGTGCTGCGTGCGCATGTAATAAATAATATCGTTTGTAAACACATCGCCAGCAACTTTGACCGACTTATCACACACAATTCCTCCGAGGGCAATAACCGCTATTTCTGTTGTACCGCCACCAATATCAACAATCATGTTTCCTTTTGGCTGCATGATGTCTACGCCGATTCCAATGGCTGCTGCCATGGGTTCGTGAATCAAGTAGACTTCTTTACCGTTTACGCGTTCAGCAGATTCTTTTACTGCACGCATTTCTACTTCTGTAATGCCCGAAGGGATACAAATGACCATGCGTAGAGATGGTGCAAATAATTTTTTCTTTAACGCAGGAATGCTTTTAATGAACATGCTGATCATTTGCTCTGAAGCATCAAAATCTGCAATCACACCATCTTTAAGTGGTCTAATGGTTTTGATGTTTTCATGGGTCTTACCCTGCATTAAATTAGCTTCTTTACCAACAGCTATAATTCTCCCCGAAATGCGATCCCTAGCAACTATAGAAGGGCTGTCTATTACTACTTTATCGTTGTGGATAATAAGTGTATTGGCTGTACCCAAATCGATGGCAATTTCCTCGGTCAAGAAGTCAAAAAATCCCATAGGATATAAAAAATTATATTGGTGGTTTAAAAATTGTGCTTGATTGTAAATGTACTAAAAATAAATTTTAGTTAATCTCCAAAACAGCATTTTTTTAATGTTTAAAATGACGTGTTTTTGTAAAAACCATAGCCACTTTATTTTCGTTGCAATAATCGATACTCAATTGATCTTTGATAGAACCTCCTGGCTGAATTACAGCCGTGATACCAGCTTTAGCTGCAATCTCTACACAGTCCGGAAATGGAAAAAACGCATCACTTGCCATCACGGCCCCCTGCAAATCAAAATCAAATGATTTTGCTTTTTGAATAGCTTGATTTAAGGCATCGACTCTACTTGTTTGTCCAGTTCCGCTTGCACACAGCTGTTTGTTTTTTGCCAAAACAATAGTATTTGATTTGGTGTGTTTACATATTTTAGAAGCAAATAATAAATCCTCAGTTTGTTGTTCTGTTGGACTTGAGGTAGTTGTAGTTTCAAGCATACCTACAACATCTGTGACTCCATCCTTGTCTTGTACTAAATAACCATTAAGACAAGTTCGGATAGAACTTTTGGGCAACTCGTTTAGTTTTTGAATTAGTAAAATTCTGTTCTTTTTTCCTTTTAAAACAGCTAAAGCATCATCACTAAAACTTGGTGCAATGACTACTTCACAAAAGAGTTTGTGAATTTCTTCTGCTGTAGATAAGTCTACTTCAGTGTTGCAAATTAAAACGCCTCCAAAAGCTGAAACTGGATCGCCTGCCAGCGCATCTGTATAGGCTTTGTGTAGGGAATTTCGTTGAGCCAACCCACAAGCATTGTTGTGCTTTAGTATAGCAAATGTTGGTGCTTCATTACGGAATTCGTTCATTAAATTGACGGCAGCATCAACATCGAGTAAATTATTGTAACTCAGTTCTTTTCCATGCAATTTTTCAAACATAGCGTCAAAACCTCCAAAGAAAAACCCTTGTTGGTGGGGGTTTTCCCCGTAGCGCAAGGTTTTTCCATTTTGTTCACTTAGTTTTAGAACAACTTCTTCATTGTTTTGGTTGAAATAATTAAAAATTGCTGTATCGTAATGGGATGATATATTGAAAGATTTTGTCGCAAAACGTTGGCGGTCTTCATATGAAATTACGCCATTATCGTTTGAGATTAAATTCAGGAGTTCTGTATAATCTCCTACTGAAGACACACAAAGAACGTCTTTGAAGTTTTTGGCTGCTGCGCGAATGAGCGAAATACCACCAATATCAATTTTCTCTATTATTTCTTGATGGCTTGAGCCAGAAGCCACTGTTTTTTCGAATGGATAAAGATCGACGATGACTAAGTCAATTTGAGGAATATTAAAACGTTCCATTTCCTCAACATCTGAGGGCGTGGTTTGCCGATTCAGAATACCGCCAAATATTTTGGGATGTAAGGTTTTAACTCTACCGCCAAGAATGGAGGGGTAGTCCGTTACTTCTTCAACTGGGACAACATTTACCCCAAGATCATTGATAAACTTCTGTGTACCCCCCGTTGAATAGATCGTAACTCCCAGTTCGTCTAATTTTTGAACTATAGGAGCAAGACCGTCTTTGCTAAATACAGAGATTAAAGCTGAGAAAATTGTTTTGTTTTGATTCATTTTTGATGAAAATTGTAAGCTCCAAAAATAGGGAAATAAAGCTCAAATTTCATCTTGAATTTCGCTAAAATAACTATAATTTTTAAACAAATTCAAGAGTTATTAACATCTAGAGCAGTACAGCTACTTTTGCACAGACAAACTCTAAAAATTCTTCATCTTCTTTAGTGAAAGGATTCAAGGTATTGGAGTCAATATCAATTTGCCCGATGTTTTCTCCATTTACAAATAGGGGTATTACTATTTCAGATTTTACGGTCAAGCTACAAGCAATGTAATTGTCTTGAGCTTTTACATCAGGGACTACAAAATTTTTATTACTAATAGCTACTTGTCCACAAATTCCTTTGCCAAAAGGAATGATTGTGTGATCTGTAGGCGTACCAGCATAGGGCCCAAGTTTGAGCTCATTTTTATCGCCATTTTTAAAGTAAAACCCTACCCAATCGTAATAAGGGATTTCCAATTTTAATAACTCGCATATGAGTAATAATGTTTGCTCAACGTTTTGCGCATTATGAACTAACGATTTTATTTTTGATTTTAAATCTTTAAAAGGCATGTGATAAATTTTGGTAAAAATATTAAATCAATTGAAGACTTTACTCAATGCAAGCAGTAATTATTGAATGTTTTATAAATTTAAAATTGAACAAGCTTATTTTTCGAATTGAATATTAGTATAATACCATCTGCCTTAAAAAAACAGACTAACATCATAGGTTTTGTATAAAAATAAAAGAAATATGTGACCAAATTGAAAAAATTGTGTCTTAAGTGTAGATGATTGTTATTGTTGATGTATTACATGAAGAATTTTAAACAGTGAAAAACAAGTTAATCACACTATTGCTAATGATGGCCTCATATTCTTTTGCGCATGATTGTGAAACTCTGGAGGCTGAAAATCAAACATTGATTAATCAGATTTTAGAACGAAAGCAAGTTTTATGGTTAGAGCCTTTTGAGAATAAATTTCAAGTAAATCAAATCAAAGTTAAGTTATTAAAGGTTGTTGGCGATAAAAAAACTCAAACTGTCAAAATGGATGTGCTTTTTACAAACAAAGGCGTTAACATAGATAAAATGACCACAAAAGTAAAATCTATAATTCAGGCTGGTGGCGATGAAGTTCTACTCAATAAAGTTATTTTAGGATCAAAAGAAAACATGAGTAGTGGTTATTCGGGGGCATATGTGAAACTTTTGAGGAATGAGCCGTTAAAATGCACATATATTTTCAAAGGCATTGTACCTGAAACAAAAGTTATCATAGCTTTTCCTTTATCATTTAAATACCACAAAGAAGGAACTCAATCAACACAATTTATTGAAGATCGAGTGCTATTCAATGATTTGCTAATTGATTGGAAATAAAACAAATGTTAAAATTCTTATAATCCAAAAGTATTTGAATCCCAAGTTTAACAGAAATTCATAACTTTGTTACATGAAACCAAATTTATGTACAAAAATAGTATCTATGTTTATGGCACTCACCGTGGTGTTGGCTTCATTTTCTTTCAAGGTAGAAAAGAATCCTTGTCAGCCTTACACGGCTGAACCCTCCGCTGATTCAGCAATTGAAAGCTGCTGTGGCTTCGCTCGCACAATTGATGAAAATTCACAGCTTTCTCAAACCTATTGTTGTTCAAGTTTTGTCATTACAGTCGAAGGGTTTAATGAGTACGAGAAGGCATTCTCGTCGCCATTTTCAACACTGTCCTATTTTCTGTTTGAATCAACAACATGTATTCCAGTTGATTTTATTTATAAAAATACGACCAAAGGTTCATACATAACCCATATTCCCCCGCCTCTCATTACAGATATTCAAGTGAGAGATCAAGTTTTTCTCATCTGATATTAGATTAATTTTCAGTCATCCAAATGATTTTGGATGTTTGTTTAGTACCGTCTTCTGTACTTAATTTTCTAAAAAAAATCTAAAAAACTTACAATGAAAAATCTTTTTTGCTTCATTTATTTCTTGCCAATTTTCATTTTTGCCCAAGACAAAATTGAGGGAATAATTATGAGTCTATCATCAGATGGCACTCAACTTTCTGTTTCTGGAGCCAATGTTATTTGGAATGGAACTTCCATTGGTACCATTTCTGATTTAGATGGAAATTTCACACTACCCTATAACACCTCCTACAAACAACTGATTATCAGCTATATTGGATACAAAACCGTTACAATAGATGTTGATGAATCCTCTGATTTCATAAGAGTCATATTGTTGCCTACAGACGATTTAAGTGAGGTCACTATAAAAACGCGAAAAAAATCGACAGCCACTTCATATATTGCCGCTCAAAATATTATGACTATAAGTAGCGATGAATTGTTAAAAGCGGCTTGTTGTAATCTATCAGAAAGCTTTGAAACCAATCCGTCCATAGACGTAAATTTTTCAGATGCGATTTCTGGAACAAAACAAATCAAAATGCTGGGCCTTTCCAGTCCATACATCTTAATAACCACTGAGAATGTGCCCAGTGTAAGAGGCGCAGCCCAGGCTTATGGACTAAGTTTTATCCCTGGAACTTGGGTAGAAAGTATCCAACTCACAAAAGGTGCTGGAAGTGTCACCAATGGCTTCGAAAGTATTGTTGGTCAGATTAATGCGGAATTGGTCAAACCATTGACCGACAATAAGCTATTTGTAAATGCATATGGCTCAGTAAATGGGCGTCTTGAACTCAATACACATTTCAATGTTAAGTTGACCGACAAATGGAGTTCTGGAGTATATATACATGCTGACAGGCGTGGAGCGAAATTTGATAACAACGGCGATTCTTTTTTAGATCTTCCTGTCGGCAATCAAATTAACATTATGAATAGGTGGCAATACCTCAATCCTGAAAAAGGCTTGATTAGCTTTTTAAATATCCGTTTTTTAGACGATCAAAAACAGTCTGGTCAAATTGCTTATAATCCTTCACTCCACAAATACGGAGGCAGTGTTTGGGGAAGCGAAGTGAACACAATACGACATGAGCTTTCAGCTAAAATAGGTTATGTAAACCCTGAAGTTCCATATCAAAGTTTGGGACTTCAAATGGCCTACAGTTATCATAAACAAGATTCTTATTTCGGAAATAGGAAATATGACATTGCACACAGAAGTTTTTACTCTAATTTAGTTTACAACTCCATTATAAGCGATTCGCGCCATAAAGTCAAAACAGGAATTAGCTTCTCACATGACGCTTATGTAGAGTTTGTAAATGCATTTAATTATTCTAGAACAGAAAATTCCCTTGGTGGATTTTTCGAATATTCATTCGATAATTTAGACGACCTCAACCTAACAGCTGGATTACGCGTAGATTACCACAATCTTATGGGGACTTTCATCACGCCGCGCCTACACGCAAGATATACGCCTTGGGCAAAGTCCGCTTTGCGCTTTTCTTTTGGCCGTGGAAAACGTTCGGCCAATATTTTCACCGAGAATCAAAAGCTATTTGCGTCTTCTCGAAGCATCAATGTTTTGGATAGTAATGGCCCTATTTATGGCTTAAATCCTGAGATTGCATGGAATTACGGAGTATCTTTTTTGCAAGGATTTGAATTGTTTGAACGTAAAGCCGATGTGGCAGTGGATTATTATAAAACTGATTTCCAAAATCAGGTCGTAGTTGATTATGAAACTCCAACAGAAGTTAATTTTTATAACCTTGACGGTACTAGTCATGCGCGTAGTTTGCAGTTTGAATTTAACTACACCCCAATCGATCGCTTGGATTTTAAATCTGCATACAAATATTACGATATAAAGATACAATATAACAATGGTGAATTGGAGCAACCTCTTACGCCAAAGCATCGTATTTTTGCAAATGTGTCCTACCAGTCCAAAGCAACCGATATGGGGCGTCTTTGGAAATTTGACAGCACCTTCAATTGGTTAGGCGCGCAGCGTTTTCCATCAACAACACAAAGTACTGAAGAATTTCGTTTGCCCAACTATTCACCTTCGTTTTCGACGCTTAATCTGCAATTAACTAGGGTTTTTTCAGATCAATTCGAGGTTTACATTGGGGGCGAAAATATAACAAATACAAGGCAAAATAATCCTATTTTAAGTCCTGACGATCCATTTGGATCAAATTTTGATAGTACTTTTGTGTACGGCCCTATATTTGGAAGCATGTACTATACTGGATTACGATTTAAATTAAATTAAATAAAATAATGACAATGAAAACAATAAAATTTACTATACTATTTACGATGTTAACGTCTATAGGATTTGCGCAAAATAAAAATGCTAAAACTAACTTTGAAGTCGATGGTGTTTGTATGATGTGCAAAAAAAGAATTGAAAAAGCTTGCCTTAAGATTAAAGGGGTTAAATCTGCAGTTTGGAATGTAGAAACTCATAATTTGAATTTGATCTTTGATGAAGGAAAAGTGGATATAACGACTATTAAGTCAAAAGTAGCTCAAGTAGGTCACGATTCTAAGGGCTTTAAGGCAACTGATGAGGCTTATAACGATCTGCATCCATGTTGTAAGTATCGAGATGAGCAAATCAAGGCTGATCATAAGTCAAACTAATTTGATTTCATAAAAAAAGCGCTTCAATTTTAAGCGCTTTTTTTATAGTTTACTTTTATAAATTACATCATTCCAGGCATTCCTCCGCCACCCATAGGGGGCATTGCAGGAGCGTCTTCTTTGATGTCTATTAGGGCGCATTCAGTAGTAAGAATCATCCCTGCTACAGATGCAGCATTTTCTAAGGCAACCCGTGTGACTTTCTTTGGATCGATGATCCCTGCTTTTAGCATGTCTACATAAGCATCTGCCTTGGCATCGTAGCCAAAATCTCCTTTGCCTTCGAGAACTTTGTTGATAACAACGCTTCCTTCGCCTCCAGCATTGTCAACTATAGTACGTAATGGTGCTTCTATCGCTCTAGAAACTATTTGAATTCCAGTAACCTCGTCAAGATTAACATTAGTAATCTTTTCTAGTGTTTTTTGTGCGCGAACAAGTGCAACGCCACCACCAGCAACAATACCTTCTTCAACTGCAGCACGTGTGGCATGCAAGGCATCGTCTACACGGTCCTTCTTTTCTTTCATTTCTACTTCACTAGCAGCACCAACATAAAGAACAGCGACACCACCAGCTAATTTAGCCAAGCGCTCCTGGAGCTTTTCTCTATCATAATCACTTGTTGTACTTTCAATCTGGCTTTTTATTTGATTGACTCGTGCTTTGATGTCTGAGGCCTTCCCAGATCCATTTACTATTGTAGTGTTGTCCTTGTCGATAGTTACCGTTTCGGCAGTTCCAAGCATTTCTAAATCTGCATTTTCAAGAGAGAATCCGCGTTCTTCGGAAATAACTGTACCACCAGTCAAGATTGCTATATCTTCTAACATCGCCTTACGTCGATCGCCAAAACCAGGTGCTTTTACAGCAGCAATTTTTAAACCTCCGCGAAGCTTGTTTACGACCAAAGTTGCCAGGGCTTGACCTTCAACATCTTCGGCAATAATAAGCAGCGGTCTTCCAGATTGGGCAACAGGTTCCAAAATTGGAAGGATTTCTTGAAGATTAGAAATTTTCTTATCAAATAACAAAATGTACGGATTTTCAAGATCGGCAATCATTTTATCGGAATCAGTTACAAAATATGGACTGAGGTATCCACGATCGAACTGCATACCTTCAACAACATCCACATAGGTGTCTGTTCCTTTGGCTTCTTCAACAGTGATGACTCCCTCTTTGCCAACCTTTCCAAAAGCTTTGGCAATGAGTTCGCCAATAGTATTGTCATTATTCGCAGAAATAGAAGCAATTTGCATGATCTTCTCTGATGAATTTCCTACTTTTTTTGCTTGTTTTTCTAAATCGGCTACTATGGATTCTACTGCTTTATCAATTCCTCTTTTAAGATCCATTGGGTTGGCTCCAGCAGCTACGTTTTTCAGCCCTTCTTTTACTATAGCCTGAGCTAAAACTGTAGCGGTTGTGGTTCCATCTCCAGCCAAATCATTAGTTTTAGAGGCAACTTCCTTAACCATCTGTGCACCCATATTTTCAAGAGCATCTTCAAGTTCTACCTCTTTAGCAACAGAAACACCATCTTTTGTGACTTGTGGTGCTCCAAAGCTTTTACTGATAATTACATTTCTTCCTTTAGGGCCAAGCGTGACTTTCACGGCATTGGCAAGTGCATCAACACCTCTTTTGAGACCATCGCGTGCATCTATATCAAATTGAATATCTTTTGCCATTTTTATATTTTATGAATTAAACAATAGCGAGTATATCGCTCTCGCGCATAATTAAGTAATCTTGACCATCAAGCTTAAGCTCTGTTCCAGCATATTTTCCATAAAGAACGGTATCGCCTACAGTAACAGTCATTTTCTCATCTTTTGTGCCACTACCAACAGCAACAACTTTACCTTTTTGCGGCTTCTCCTTTGCATTATCAGGTATGATAATCCCAGAAGCAGTCTTGGTTTCTGCAGCCATAGGTTCAATAAGAACTCTGTCTGCTAAAGGTTTAATTTTTAAAGCCATAATTATTTTTTTAAATTGTTTTCAAATTACTATTTTACTAAAATTATGCCATTACAACATAACTGACAAACTTTCAGTGCAAAAAAAATGTCAACGCTACGTTGACATTTTTTTATGTTTTATTGAGTCTTAATTAGACTCTTCATCAGTCAGAGGAATTGCTTCTGCAGGAAGGTCTTCAGCTGGAGCTGTTGTTGTGCTTTCAGGGTCTAAAGCCTTAGATTCTAATTCTTCTTCTGAACCGCCAATAGCAATATTAGAAGCTAGGATTAGAGCTAGAAGTAATGTGGCTAAAGCCCATGTGCTTTTATCTAAAAAATCTGTAGTTTTTTTTACACCGCCAAGTTGCTGACCTCCACCACCGCCAAATGATGAAGACAATCCACCGCCTTTGGGGTTTTGTACCATAATCACTACAACTAATAAAAAAGCGACGATGACTATTAAAATCAAAAATATTGAAAACGTACTCATGTGTTTTTATTTTTTTCTTGTAATTTTTTTAATGCTTTGATTTGGTCTGCAAATAAACTACTTTTTTCTGGATATTTCAAACTTAAAATAGTGTAGGATTGAATAGCCCTATCGTAGTTTTTCTGCTCCACGTAAATTCGAGCCAAAGTCTCAGTCATCAGTTGCTCAGTCTCTTGCGCTGTGTTTTCAGCTATATTTTTTAAAACCCCTTCATTTTGTAGGGGTTTTATTTTTGGATTTTTGGCGATAAAGGCGTCTATCAAGTCAAAGTTTTTACTTTGTTTGTCGTTTGTCTTGTTCTCTTGATTAGACCGATCAATAGGTTGTGCTTTGGTCAATTGAAGCCACTGGGAAAAGGAGTGAGTATCTTTTTTGTCAAAATCAAGAGGTGTGCCAATCTTAAGCAAGTCCGAAGCATTGCTTTTTGGATGCGCTGAGGCTTCTTGAATTTCAGTTTCCGAATTCAGATTAGCTGCTGACTTTGAAGATTGATTGGAAATATCTTGAAAATCGCTTACATCCAGCATTTTTATCCCCTCATGATTGTTCTTTATTTGCTCAGATGTTGTGTTCTGTAGAAAGACATCCGAGGTGATAAAGTCAAATAAAATACTGCGATCGGTTGTGTAGGCTGCTGTAGTTTTTAATGTTTTGTTGTATTTATAACTGTCACTATTTTTAAGGCTTTTTAGGTACAATGCGCGCACAGATTGAAAATAGGGAAACTCCTCTATAATTGATTCAATTGAAGCCATGTGCTTCTTCTTCAAGGCAGAAGGAGAATGAAGTAGTTTTGTCAAATTTACTGTATTCATACTACCAGTTTGCTAGAGAAGCGTTAATTATATCTTGTGTTAGACGATCATAAATTTCTGTGATGGCAGTCGTTTTTTGAGCACCAATGAGCTGAGCGCTTCCTGCATAGTCATAAAAAAACGAAAAGCGCTTTTCAAAATCAGCTTCATCATCATTGGTATTTATAAAGCGCACATTGATACTAATGGTCAATCTGTTTTGAGCTGCCGTATTACTGGCGGTTGCCGTAGTTGGCGATATGCGGTATTCTACAATTTCACCTTCGTAAATGATGTCACCGTTAGATTTAACAAGGTCTAAATTGGTTTGGTTCAATATTATATCTTGAAGTGCTAGGGTGAAGTCGCGTTCAATTCCTGGCTCAATTAGGTTAGCCGTGTTTTGAAAATAGTTGACTTGAAAGGTTTTGGTTTCACTGTCAATCGAAATACCGGTAAATGAATAAGGACCACAGCCAAAAAACGTAATGGTTAGCCATAAGAACAAGCCAATGCGTATTGTTTTACAAGTCATATTGTTTTATTTTTCGGTACAAAGTGCGCTCAGAAATACCTAGTTCGTCTGCAGCTAGCTTTCGTTTACCATTATGTCTTTCCAACGATTTTTTGATCAACTCAATTTCTTTATCGTGCAAAGATAATGTTTCTTCCTCTTCTTCAATATCCTCAATAAAGTCAAATTTTTCTGCAGCATCAATAATTTCGACTGAAGGGTCATCAGTATTGTGTGCAGAAACCGCCAAAACTTGGTCTTCTTGAGCAGTGCTTAGGGAAGAATCTTCGCTGTAAATTTTTTGAATTAAATGTTCGTTCTTATCTTGAACGTCTTTATAGTTGTCGTTTTGCATCAGTTCCATAGTCAGCTTTTTCAGATCATTTAAATCGCTCTTCATGTCAAAAAGAACTTTGTACAGAATTTCGCGCTCAGTAGTGAAATCACTCTCTTTTTTATCTTTTTTGATGACTGCCGGGAATTGACTTCCAAAATTTGGCAAATAACTTTTAAGTGTTGTGGCGTCTATTGATCTTGAAGGTTCTAGAACTGAAATTTGTTCTGCAATATTCCTTAACTGCCTGATATTTCCTGACCAGCGGTAGTTTTGCAACAGTTGAACAGCATTGTCATCCAATCGGATAGTGGGCATTTTATATTTCAATGCAAAATCACTTGAAAATTTTCTAAACAATAAATGAATGTCTTCTTTTCTTTTTCTAAGTGCTGGAATGGAAATTTCAATGGTACTGAGGCGGTAGTATAAATCTTCGCGAAATTTCTCTTTTTCAATGGCTTCAAACATGTTGACGTTTGTAGCTGCCACAATACGTACATCTGTTTTTTGAACCTTACTTGAACCAACTTTAATGAATTCTCCATTTTCAAGAACACGCAACAAGCGCACCTGTGTGGTCAGGGGTAACTCTCCAACTTCATCCAAAAAAATAGTGCCACCATCGGCTACTTCAAAATAGCCAGAACGAGATTGGGTAGCACCAGTAAACGCTCCTTTTTCGTGTCCAAAAAGCTCACTATCTATGGTTCCCTCTGGGATTGCACCACAGTTAACAGCAATGTATTTGCCGTGTTTTCGGTGCGATAGCTGGTGTATTATTTTTGGAATCACTTCTTTTCCAACACCACTCTCACCTGTTACCAAAACAGAAATATCTGTTGGAGCTACTTGAATTGCTTTTTCAAGAGCACGGTTTAGGCCTTTATCGTTTCCGATAATTGCAAAGCGTTGTTTTATAGATTGGACATTTTCCATGGCTTACATATTTTTTGAATATCCGATGGCCTTTCCTTTGAGTGTGGCACTTGTGCAATCTTCAACTTTCACCACGACAAAATCACCAATTTTATAGTTTTCTTTAGGGAAAACAACAGTAGTGTTTTGCGGGTTTCTTCCAGACCATTCAGAGTCAGATTTCTTAGATGTTTTTTCTATAAGCACCTCAGTTTCTTGGTTTAAAAATCCTTTGCTTCTAATTAGACTGTGTTTTTGCTGGAGTTCAACGACTTCGCTTAGTCGTCTTTTTTTCACCTTTTCTGGGATGTCATCCTCCAATTTTCGTGCTGCAAGAGTACCTGGGCGTTCTGAGTAGGCAAACATATAGCCAAAACTATACTTAACATATTCCATTAGACTCAGGGTGTCTTTATGGTCTTCTTCAGTCTCTGTAGGGAAGCCACAAATGATGTCATGCGAAATAGAGCAGCCTGGAAGTAATTTGTTGATCTTATCAATGAGCTCAAAATACTCAGCACGAGTATGTTGGCGATTCATTGCTTTTAGGATACGGTCACTTCCGCTTTGTACGGGGAGGTGAATGTAGTTACATATATTATCGTATTTGGCCATTGTCTTGATTACATCCAGAGACATGTCTTGCGGATTTGAAGTCGAAAAGCGAAAACGCATTTTCGGTTGAGCTTTAGCGCAAAGTTCTAGTAGAGCTGCAAAATCAACAGCTGTAGCTTTTTGCAAATCCGATGCTTTAGCAAAGTCTTTTTTCATGCCACCTCCGTACCACAAAAAACTATCAACGTTTTGTCCTAAAAGCGTAACCTCTTTAAATCCTCTGTTTGCTAGGTCTTTAATTTCTTCCAAGATACTTTGCGGTTCTCTACTGCGTTCTCGCCCTCTAGTAAAGGGTACCACACAGAATGTACACATATTGTCGCATCCTCTGGTGATGGAAACAAATGCTGAAACACCATTTGAGTTTAAACGAACTGGGGCAATATCTCCATAAGTTTCGTCTTTAGATAAAATGACATTTACTGCATTTCTTCCTTCTTCTACCTCAGCTATTAAGTTTGGTAAATCTTTGTATGCATCAGGGCCGACAACAAGATCCACAATTTTTTCTTCTTCAAGAAATTTACTTTTTAGACGTTCTGCCATACAGCCAAGTACCCCAACTTTCATTTTTGGATTCTGACGTTTTACTGCATTATATTTTTCCAGACGTTTTCGAACGGTTTGCTCTGCTTTGTCACGAATCGAACAGGTATTGACAAGAACTAAGTCTGCGTCTTCGAGATTAGAAGTCGTGTTAAAGCCCTCTTTTTGTAGAATTGATGCTACAATCTCACTATCGCTAAAATTCATTTGACAGCCGTAGCTCTCGATATATAGTTTTTTGGTGTTATCAGGCTTTGAGGCTAATTTCAGCGAAGTACCTTGTTTATTTTCGTCAATAACATTTTCCATACGTTTCATTTATTCAATCTGGAACAATAAGTATGCAAAGATACAATAAATTTCTTTTTATGACAAAGTGTCATGTTGTATTTATTGAATTTGAATTAAAATTAGTTTTAATTTGATTTTTCTTTAAAATTAACCAATGAAATCATTTGACATCATTTCAAAAAAAATTAATGAAGCCCCAAGTATTGACTTTGGAGATTTATTTAACGAATCTGTTGCAGTATTCAAAAAAGTTTGGTTGCAAGGTTTCCTATTTCAATTGATTACAATTGCATTGAGTTTACCGCTATTGTTTTTCAATTTTATCAACTTTTCAGATTTTTCTAACGATTCTGTGCCGCTTCAATTTGGAACAGCAGCGGTCTTTTATTACGGCATTTCTGCGGTTTTAGCTATTGTATCTTCTTTCTTGACTTTTGGATTTTTTAGAGTAATCCGGTAAATGGATAAAGGCGAAGATTTCAAAACAGTAGACTTTTTCTATTATTTTAATTCTGAGAGAATAAAAAAAGCCCTTTTGTTGGTTTTAGCTAATGTTGCTGTTGTAATTTTGGCATTACTTCTTTGTGTATTTCCTGTTTTTTATGTTATGATTCCTCTTATGTTTGTCACTCCAATTTTTGTTTACAATCCTGAGCTTTCAATTTCTGAAGTACTAAAAACAGCTTTTGGCCTAGGCCATAAGAAATGGGGATTACTTTTTTTATTAGCCTCCTAAATATCATAGCGCTCTATGTGCTAATTTTGTTGACTTGTGGGCTTGGTTCGTTGTTTTTTGGTTGCTTTTTACAAATGCCAATTTATGTTTTGTACAAAAAAACAATTTCTTTTGATGATAGTCAAACACAATGATAAAAAATGGATTATCAGATTATAACACTAATAATTTCGTGGTCTCAGAGTGCTCAATTTTTGATTAAAAAAATAATTTTGGGAAAAAATTAAAAAACAAAATTGAAAAATTCGACTACATTTGTTGCCTCAATAAAATGAATTATGGCCAAAAACCTTGTGATTGTCGAGTCGCCTGCAAAGGCAAAAACGATTGAGAAATTTCTTGGTAAAGAATTTAAAGTGGAGTCTAGTTTTGGACACATCGCCGATTTACCTTCCAAAGAATTGGGTGTAGATGTCGAAGGAGATTTCAAGCCTAAATATGAAGTTTCAAAGGACAAAAAACCGCTTGTTAAAAAGCTAAGAGAATTGGCCCAAAAGGCCGAAACTGTTTGGTTAGCCAGTGATGAAGATCGCGAGGGAGAAGCCATTGCTTGGCATTTGGCAGAGACCTTAAAATTGGACAAGGCCAAAACAAAACGCATTGTTTTTCATGAAATAACAAAGACAGCGATTCAAAAAGCTGTCCTGAACCCACGCAGTATAGATTACGATTTAGTGGATGCCCAGCAAGCAAGACGTGTGTTGGACCGCATTGTAGGGTACGAACTTTCACCCGTCTTATGGCGTAAAGTAAAAGTAGGTTTGTCCGCAGGTAGAGTTCAGTCTGTCTCTGTTCGATTGATTGTAGAAAGAGAACGTGAAATACAAGAATTTCAGCCCTCGGCAAGCTTCAAAATTGATGCTTCTTTTACTACTGCCAAGGGCCAACCTTTTAAAGCACGCTTATCAAAACCATTCGACTCTCAGCAAGACGCTAAAGCATTTTTGGAACTTAACAAAAATGCAGACTTTTCAGTTACAGCATTGGACAAAAAACCGGCTAAGAAATCTCCAGCGCCCCCTTTTACAACGTCAACCCTCCAGCAGGAAGCAGCTAGAAAATTATATTTTTCGGTTAGTAAGACAATGAATATGGCGCAACGCTTGTACGAAGCAGGTTTAATTACATACATGAGAACGGACAGTGTAAATCTATCTCAAGACGCTCGAGATGCTGCAGCTAAAGAAATTATTTCAGCTTACGGAGAAAATTACAGTAAAAAGCGCAACTTCAAAGGCAAATCCAAAGGTGCTCAGGAAGCTCATGAAGCCATAAGACCAACGAATTTCTCAACACACTCTGTCAATTTAGAACGCGATCAAGCGCGTTTGTATGAGTTAATTTGGAAGCGTGCAATAGCATCTCAAATGAGCGAGGCACAATTGGAGCGTACCAGTGTTAAAATTTCAACTTCAAACCACGATAAGCTGTTTACAGCCAATGGAGAAGTGATAAAATTTGATGGATTTTTAAAAGTCTATCTCGAAGGAACCGATGATGAGAACAACGAACAAGAGGGAATGCTTCCAGCAATGGCACTTAACGAGCATTTGTCCAATAACTACATCATAGCTACTGAGCGATTTTCACGTCCTCCTTATCGTTTTACCGAAGCCTCTTTAGTAAAAAAACTTGAAGAACTTGGTATAGGTCGACCTTCTACCTATGCGCCTACGATTTCTACGATCCAGAATCGTAATTATGTAGAAAAAGGAAGTATTGAGGGGCAACAACGGCAATACCGTTTGCTTACACTAAAGGCGAACAATGTTGCGGAAGAAATATTATCAGAAATCTACGGCTCTGATAAGGGCAAGTTGGTACCAACGGATATTGGAATGATTGTTACTGATTTTTTAGTGAATCATTTTGAGGCCATTTTGGATTATAATTTCACCGCTAAGGTTGAAGCAGATTTCGATGATATTGCCTCGGGCAAGGCAGATTGGACCAAAATGATGAAATCTTTTTACGGATCATTTCATCCCCAAGTAGAAGATGTACGCGAAAATGCAAACCGTGAGTCCGGAGAGCGAATTTTAGGAACAGATCCATCCACAGGGCGTCAACTCAGTGTTCGTTTAGGGAAGTTTGGTCCAATGGCACAAATTGGAAAAGCTGATGATGAGGAAAAACAGGTTTTTGCTAGCGTTCCACTAACCTTGCAATTGAGCTCCATAACACTTGAGCAAGCTCTAGATTTATTCAAACTCCCAAAAGATTTGGGTGTTTATGATGGTAAGGACGTATTTGTAAATAATGGTCGATTTGGCCCCTACGTCAAGCACGGTAAAAAATTTATTTCTCTTCCCAAAGGGGTTGATCCTTTGAGTGTAGAATTGGATGAGGCTGTTGAATTGATCAACGAAAAAGCTAAGGCCGAAGCACCTATTTACAAATATGAAGGGTTTCCAGTTCAGAAAGGTAAAGGCCGTTTCGGTCCTTTTATAAAGTGGAATAATATGTTTATTAACGTCAATAAAAAATACGATTGGGATAACTTATCTTCAGAAGACATAGAGACCTTGATTAAAGATAAGATTCAGAAAGAAATTGATAAAATCGTACACGATTGGGAAGACGAAGGTATTCGTGTGGAAAAAGCACGTTGGGGGCGCCATAACATAATAAAAGGTAAAACAAAAATTGAGCTTCCAAAATCTGTAGATGCCGCCAAACTTACTTTGGGTGATGTTAAGGCTATTTTAGAAAAAAAGACGCCAAAAAAACCCACAAAAAGCCGTAAAAAAAAGAAATAATAAATGGACTTTAACACGCTTTCTCCAATTTCAGATCGTTTGGTTGAGTCTATTGAATTGTCTCATTACCAGTCTTTGGGGAGAAAAATAATGCTTCATACCAAACAATCTACACCAAATCTTGATGGGGTAAACATTGCTGTTTTCGGTGTTTTAGAAACACGAAACTCAGTAGACCACATTGGTCAGTCCTTTGAATTATCTGAAGTACGAAAATCCTTTTATTCGTTATTTCCAGGAAATTGGAATACATCAATAGCAGATCTTGGTGATATAAAAAATGGAGCCTCAGTTGAAGATACTTATTTCGCGGTAACAGATCTTATTAAAACGTTATTGGAAAACAAGATTATACCAGTAGTTATTGGAGGAAGTCAAGATCTTACCTATGCAAATTATCGTGCTTACGACACTGTTAAGCCTATGATTAATATTGTAAACGTTGATAAAAGCTTTGATTTAGGGGATTCCTCTAAACCGATAACCAATTCTAGCTATATAGGTAAAGTTATTCTTGAAAAACCTTACAACTTATTTAATTATACTGCACTTGGGTATCAAACTTATTTTAACGCTCAAGAAGAAATAGATTTGATGGAAAAGCTGTATTTTGAATATTATCGTTTAGGGGATGTCAATAAAAATATTAAAACCGCTGAGCCTGTACTTCGGGATGCTGATTTGGTAACAGTTGATTTAAATTCTGTTAAATCATCAGAAGTCAGTATTAAACAAAAATATTCGCCCAATGGTTTTGATGGAAAAGAAATTTGCGCCATCTCGCGTTACGCAGGGATAAGCAATCGCGTCAGCTCTTTTGGGATATACGAATACAATCCATCTGCTGATGATCAATCTAGCTCTATGCTTATTTCTCAGATGTTGTGGTATTTTATTGAAGGCTTTAATTGCCGTGTTCAAGACGATAATTTTGAAAGTACGGAGGATTTTAATAAATATACTGTTCTTGTTGAAGGTCAGGAATTGGTGTTTTTCAAGAGTTTAAAAACTGGGCGCTGGTGGATTCAAACCCCATTTTTGTCTTTTTCCAATACTAAAAATAAAAAATACTCGTTATTAGCCTGTATGTATGAAGATTACGAGCAAGCAATTAAAGGAAATATTCCTGAGCGCTGGTACAAAGCGTGTAAAAAGCTTTGAAAAAAAAATAGTTTAGGCATTTATTAAGATTATTCAGCTAAAAAAAGTTGTAATTCTGAAAATATATAAATAAGTTTACGAACTTTAAAACACAGAGGTTGACCTCTACAGACATATTTATGAAGAAAATCACATTTTTAATATTGGTATTAGTTATCGTGAGCAGCTGCGGTTCTAGAGACAAAGGCGAACTTGTTGGCGTCAAAGGTAAGCGTTGGCATCCAGAGAAGCCTTATGGAATGAGTCTGATTCCTGGTGGTGCTTTTGTAATGGGTAAATCAGATGATGATATTGTAGATCTGCAAGATGCACCCACTAAAACGGTTACGGTCCGTTCTTTTTACATGGATGAAACTGAGATTACAAACAGTGAATACCGCCAGTTTGTACACTGGGTAAGAGATTCTATACTACGAGAAAAACTTGCCGAAATGGCTGATTTAGAAGGGAAAGGCCCTGATGATGAAGGTATAGGTGAGTATGCTTACCTCGATGCTGGAGATCCTGAGGATTTGACCCCTTACCAGCGCTACATTCTCGACACCTATGGTGATGAGCAACGAAAAATAAACAACGATGTTGATCTTATTTTTGACACTGAAGATTATCCTGACGAACTTTATGCTGAAGTCATGGATGGGATGTACTTGCCACCTGATGAGTGGTACAATGGCCAACGAACCTGGGATGTAGAGCAATTTGAATTTGAGTACACCTACATGGACATTGAAGAAGCCGCTAAGTATAAAGGTTTATTGAAGCGAAGTGATTTTACTGAAAAATACCCTGTAAAAGTTTACCCAGATACAACCGTTTGGATCCGCGACTTTGAATATGCCTACAACGTGCCCATGCACAATGATTATTTTTGGCATGAGGCTTATGGAGACTACCCCGTTGTAGGGATTACTTGGGAGCAAGCCGATGCCTTTTGTCAATGGCGCTCTTTATACAAAAACAGTTACCTAAAGTCCAAAGGAAAACCAAATGTAAATATGTTTCGTTTACCCTCTGAAGCAGAATGGGAGTATGCTGCACGAGGAGGTTTAGATGGTGCTGCATTCCCTTGGGGTGGTCCATATGCAAAAAATGATAGAGGATGTTTCTTGGCAAACTTTAAACCATTAAGAGGAAATTACGCGGCTGATCAAGCGCTTTATACCGTCGAGGCGGATGCCTATGAGCCCAACGATTATAATTTATGGAATATGGCAGGGAATGTTTCCGAATGGGTTAATTCTTCCTATGACGCCTCTTCATATGAATACACCGCGTCATTCAATCCGAATGTAAATGATAAAGAAAACCCAAGGAAAGTTGTTCGTGGGGGATCATGGAAAGATGTAGCCTATTATTTACAAGTCAGTACACGGGACTATGAGCATGCCGATTCGGCTAGAAGTTTTATAGGATTTCGCACAGTTCAGGATTACTTGGGGACAGACGCCACCGCAAACGATGCAACAAACTAAACTAATAACTTTTTAAAAACACTAATTTAACTCTAATAAAAAAATATAACTATGGCACAAGAAGGCAAAATCACGATCACCAATATGGTCTATGGACTAGGAGCTGCAATTGTAATTGTAGGTGCACTTTTTAAAATTCAACATTGGCCTTATGGTTCTGAAATATTAACTCTTGGGATGATCGTTGAAGCTGCAGTATTTACATATTCAGCTTTTGAACGTCAAAAAGGAGATCTAGATTGGTCTTTAGTATATCCTGAACTTACTGGAGGCAGCTCTTCTGCAAAAGCAGGAAAAAAAGAATCACCAGAGGGGATTTTAACTAAAAAATTAGACGCATTACTCAAAGAAGCTCAAATAGATGGTGCACTCGTTAAAAGTCTTGGAGAAAACATCAAAAACTTAAACGCTACTGCCTCCTCTATGGATGGGTCTGCTGGGGCAACCAACCGTTACAACGAAGAAATGACCAAGGCAACTGCCCAAATGGAGTCTATTAACAATCTTTATAAAGCGCAGTTGGAAAGTGCTAATAAACAAGCCGAGATCAATGCGGAATCAATAGAAAATGCAATTAAGTTGAAAGAGCAAATGGAATCATTATCTTCAAACTTATCTTCTTTAAACGGAGTGTATGGTGGTATGCTTTCTGCAATGAATAACAAATAATTAGTTTCACTGAGCTATTATATAAATAACCAAAAAAACTAATTATTATGGCAGGAGGAAAAGTATCTGCAAGACAGAAAATGATAAACCTGATGTATTTGGTCTTCATCGCGATGATGGCTATGAATATGTCCAAAGAAGTACTTTCTGCGTTTGGCCTCATGGAAGCAAAATTTGCTGAGTCTAATGTGACAACGTCAGAAACCAACGAAGCACTTCTCTCAGATTTGATTACCAAAGGGGATGAGAAACCTGAGGAATTTGCAGTTGCAGCCAACAAAGCACAGCAAATCAATATCATATCGGATGAATTCTATAAATATATTGAAACATTAAAAGTAGATCTTCTAAAAAACGGAGGATATTCTATAGTACCAGAAACAGGCAAGTTGCCTTTTGAGTCTATGGACAAGACAGACATTTTAGACGAAATGTGGTTTACTGGAGATCGATTGACAAAAGCAGGTGCAGTAGTATTGGCAAAAATTGAACAATATAAGGCAGATGTGAAAGAAGTTTTAGGGTCTGATGTTAAATACAAAAAAGCCGTTGAACGATTTGACAGAAGATTCAGTACTTCTGAAGTTATTAATAAAGACGGAAAAAAAATCGATTGGTTGGATTATAATTACAAAGGATTCCCAGCGATTGCTTCTTATACAAAGTTAACAGCCATGCAAAATGATGTTAAAGTCACAGAAGCTAGTATGTTCAACCTCTTTTTAGGAAATACACTTACTGAAGCTGTTTCACTGAAAAACTATCAAGCCATCGTTCTAGCTGATAAATCTGCATTTTTTGCAGGAGAAAAGTTTCAGGGAAAAGTAGTTCTAGGGAAATATGCCAATGTAAC
Organism: Bacteroidota bacterium; assembly: GCA_027593245.1. Taxonomy (GTDB): domain Bacteria; phylum Bacteroidota; class Bacteroidia; order Flavobacteriales; family Flavobacteriaceae; genus UBA3537. Next base: position 29,204 of record JAQCJC010000014.1, read on the forward strand.
GCCAACTAAATTGGTTGTTCAAGGTCAAGAAATTAATGTTGCTAGTGCAATTGATTCTACTGGTGCAGCAACGCTCGACTTCAATGTTGGTAATATCGGAGAAAAATCTATTGATGGACAATTCACTTTTCTTGAAGACGGTAAGCCATTAGAAATTCCAATTGTAGGGAACTATGTCGTAGTTCCACGCCCAAAAGAAGCCTCTGTGGCAGCGGATAAAATGAATGTCCTTTACCGAGGTTTAGAAAACCCCATGACGATTTCATTTGCAGGAGTTCCAGATAGTAAAGTTTCTGTTTCTGCACCTGGCTTGCGAAAAGCTGGAGGACAGGGTAAATACTTTATCAACCCACCCGCTGGAAGTAATAACTTAATCGTCAGCGTGACCGCAACACTTGATGATGGAAAAAAGGAGGTGTCAAGAAAATCTTTTAGAATCAAGAATATTCCTAGTCCAGAAGGAAAAATTGCCGGTAAGAGTGGATCAATTAAGCTAAATAAGCGAGATGTTACCACTTCGCGTGTACTAGCAGACTTTGGAGATTTCGTTTACGATTTAGAACCAACAGTTTCTGCATTTGATTTAACTGTTTTGGGAGAAACTATTACTGTTTCTGGAAATAGAATGAACCAAATCGCAATAGATTTGATAAATAATTCACCTAGACGTTCTATGGTAATTATTGACAATATTAAGGTCAGAGTTAAAGGGGTAAATGTTCCCATAAAACCTGCATCTGCAATAACTATAAAATTAACAAATTAATATTATGAATCGTTTACCCCTGTTCATTTTCTTTTTACCACTCTTTGTGTTTAGTCAGGCTAATATTCTGAATGCAAAATCGCCAGACGAAATTGGAATAGCCAATGCCTTTGATGAGGTTGATTCTGATGAATCACCTCTTGCATATGGATATATCAGCGATAAAGATGTTTTGTTCTCCAAAACTATATGGGAAGAAATCAATCTTGATGAGCGTGTCAACTTCCCTATGTATTATCCGATTGATACTTTGGTTGTTGGCAATGAACGAAGACCACTTATTCATTTCCTATTAAAATCAGCTTTAGAAGGCGACTTTCCTGTGTACAAAAAAGATAATTTTAAAGAAGTCTTATCACTTGAAGACCTGAATAGAAAGCGGACATACAGAAAAATTCGACCAGGTGATTCAGACGACATTATTGGTTTGGAACGAATTAATAATGAAGCTGGTACTTTAAAACAATTTTTGATACTTAAAGGGGTTGATGTTGGAGAGTACGCCAATATTGATGAATCTGTGTTAACTGATGACGAGTATAATGAACACGAATCCAAAATGGAGGAACTTATTTTTGATAATAATCTTCTTTCTGAGGAAGATTATTCAGAAGAAATATTTGGGTATGCCGATGTTGTAAAGTATAGAATCAAAGGCGTATGGTATTTTGACAAAAGACAGTCTGATTTGCGTTACCGACCTATCGCAATAGCTCCAATTATTATCACACCGAGGGATAAGTCCATTATGAAAGAATTTAATGATTCAAATATGAAGCCAACCTACGTTGAATTATTTTGGATTTTTTATCCGGATGCCCGGACTTACTTGCACAAAGCAATGGCTTTTAATGACAAAAACACGTCAAAACCCATTTCTTTTGATCATTTAATAAACTCAAGACGCTTCTCAGCTTACATTTACAAAGAAGATAACGTTTATGAAGATCGGGACATCAATGATTACATTTCTGAAAATGCACTGATGCAACTTCTTGAGTCGCAGCGAATCAAAGAAAAGATCAGAAACTTGGAACAAGATATGTGGAGTTATTAAGACTCTTCATAATCAAATCATAACGCTTTCCAAATTGGGGAGCGTTTTTTATTTACTTTTATGCTATGTCTCTAGATTACCTCATTGTTGGCTCTGGACTAGCAGGGCTCATGCTCTGCGAGCAACTCCGCGCTAGAGGTAAGTCTTTTGTAGTAGTTAGTAATACTTCTCAACAAGCCTCCATTGTAGCTAGTGGGTTGTACAACCCAGTTGTGCTAAAGCGTTTTAATATGGCTTGGAATGCTGATCAGCAGCTTCCTGCAGCACTTTCTGCTTATAAAAAAATAGAGTCACTATTAGGGATTAAAATTGACGATCAACGTCCTATTTATCGAATTTTTAATTCCATTGAAGAACAAAACAATTGGTTTTTGGCTTGTGATAAACCAAAACTGCAACAGTTTTTAGTTCCAAAAGCTATAAAAAACAACAATTCCAATGTTCTTGCCCCCTATGGCTTTGGCGAAGTAAAATATACTGGTAGAGTGGACACCAAATTGCTTTTGGATTCTTACCGAAATTATTTAAAATCAAAAGATCTATATCTAGAAGAAACTTTCGATTATTCTGCTTTGGAGTTAAATCATGATGAAGTAAACTATAAAAAAATTACGGCGAATAACCTTATTTTC
>JAQCJC010000093.1 GCA_027593245.1 Bacteroidota bacterium
TTCGGGGGTAACCATAGCACCAGGACAGGCCTTTTTTGTCGCTTCATCGTCTGGTGGGGGTAACTTAAGCTTTAATACCAGCCGTCAAACTGTAACGGGTGGCGATGATTTTCTGCCACGTCAAGCTCAAACTCTAGATTCATCTTTTAAACTAAATCTTCAATCTAATAATGCATTAACCCATACGGATTTCTACTTTAACTCCAATGCTGGCGAAGGTCTAGATATTGGATATGATGTGGGGACTTATGCTAACCTGGCCTCTAGTTTTAGTTTATATTCAAAATTAGCAAGTGGCGAATATTCTGAAACTAATTTTGCAATACAAACCATATCAAATGATTTGTCAGAGACTGTTGTTATTCCTCTTGGCGTGCACACTAGTGCTGGTGAAAATCACTCGATTTCCATTGAAGATGTATCACTTTTAGAATCTATAAATGTTTATTTAAAAGATTACGAAACAGGAACCTTAACACTTTTAAACAACGGTGCTTATAGTTTTAGTACTGATAGTAATCTTGAGGGGATATCAAGATTTGAACTACGCCTTACAAATACCACACTAGGGATAGAGTCGGATGAACTCATAACTAATTTTAAAGCCGTTTATCAAAATGACGGAGTTGTTTTAGTCGGGGATTTCATGCTAGATGATAAAGTAGAGATATACGACATTATGGGACGATTGACCCAAGCACACACCATTAAGGATAACCACTCTATAGAAATTTCTAAAGATGAATTAGCCACTGGAGTTTATTTAGCTAAGATTAATAGAGAAGGAAACAGTAAAACCATTAAATTTATAATCAACTAACCTAAGACTAATATGAATAAGAACAGTAAAGAGAATATTAGCAGAAAAGAGGCCCTACAGAAGATGGGTAAGTACGCAGCAATGACAGCCTTAGGGACCTTTATTATTTTGAATCCTAAAAAGGCACAAGCCTCATCGCCGCCAGATCCGGGAGACAATCCTTTTGGAGGAGGTTGATTATGGCTAATTACCAAAGGCCTTCTTTTGTAAAAAAAAGTACAGATTTTTCAATTATTTATTTTTTAAAGGCCAGAAAATTTTTGATTGTCAAAGGGGTATTAGAAGATTTTTTTCAAGATTCTTTTAGTCTTGAAAAAAACGATTACGACCATATAGTCGAGAATATAATTTCAAAGAATCCTGAACTTAAAGCCTGTTTTATCATCTCAAAGTCTACAACTTTTGAAAACTTTGATGAGGACGGTTTATCCATATCCCCAGAATTTATATCCAGCCAGCTATTATTGTCTAAAAATGTAGTTGAGGTCAGATTTGATATTAATTCTGTCAAGGATATCTATTTATCTCCTTACAGGCACTTAAAAACCTTAGAAAATATTACTTCTACTCATAATGTCTTATCCATTTTGAGTGATGAAAGTAATCTGTACCTTTTTTCTGGTTCCAAAATTATAAGTAAAAGTTTAAAGAAAGAATATTATAAACTCCAAGCTCAATTTGCAAACACATTAATTGAGTATTATCACAATTTGGAGTCAAACCCATGGCTGTGCTCTTTTCATGCTTGTGCCGTGCAAAAGAATAACAAAACTTATTTAATCTTAGGAGATTCTGGAGCGGGGAAAAGTACACTGACGGCTCTTTTGTGTGGAAGTGGATATCGTTTTGTGGGTGACGATTTGATTTTAATGGATTCTGAATTTAATATTTATGATAATCCAGCTGCATTGTCGCTGAAAGAAAATTCTTGGAGTGAAGTATCAAAATACCATGAGGAAATCTCCATAATAAATCCATCAAATCGCACAAAAGGCAATATCAAAATGAAGTATATTCCTCTTCATTTAATTCAGAAAAATTCTCCAAAAAAACATCAAATAAGCGCTCTAATTTGGGTAAATTATAGCCCGGACTCCATACCTCAGTTAAGGCCTCTGTCCTCATTTGATATTTGCTCAAAATTAATACCCGAAACATGGGTTAATCCAGACTTAAATTATCCGGAACGGTTTGCACAATGGCTCATTCAAACTTATGGTTATCAGTTGACGTATTCAGATTTTAGTTCCCTCGAAAGCATTTTGGACGAGCATCTGTAATTTTAACTGAAAAATTTACCTTGTAAATTAGGTTTTGGATTAATAATTATTGCTAATTTTGTAAAAATTTAAATAATGCCAATTAGATTTATCTACCTTTTTTTAATTTCTTTAATATTAACCTCCTGCGCTACTAAAAAAGATCTTTATTACTTACAAGATATTGATCAACTTTCTATAAATAATGACTTTGAGTTTTTAAGTATTCAACCAGGCGATATTTTAGATATTCAAATAAAAGCTTTAAATCCAGAGAGTGTTTTGGTCTTCCAACGGCAATCAGCTTTGACTCCTCAACAAGGCCAATTGCAAAACCGGGTGATTGATGGTTATCTTGTTGGAGAAGACGGGTCTATCACTCTACCACTTATTGGATCCATATCAACCACCAGAAAAACTACACAAACTTTAGCCACAGACCTTCAAGATGCCCTAAGTCCGTACATTAAAGATCCATCTGTCAATATTCGCATATTGAATTTCAGAGTGTCTGTATTAGGAGAAGTCAATAACCCTGGTACCTTTACCGTTTTGGAAGAGCGGATCAGTGTTCTTCAAGCCTTAGGTTTGGCTGGTGATCTAACCATCAATGGTAATAGAAATAATATCTTACTTATTAGAAATGAGAATGGCAAGACTGAAAATTATAACATCGATTTGACCAAATCAGAGTTCATGCAATCGTCATTTTACAATCTTAGACAAAATGATATCATATACGTTAGACCTAACACTGCTCGAGTCAAGTCTTCTGGTCTTGTAGGAAATACCTCGACGTTGGTTTCAATTCTTAGCCTTGCAGTAAGTTTATTTATTGTAATCACACTATAGTTTTATGAATTCATCTGATAATTTTATTAACCAAGAAAACGATTCTGTTGATATCGTTAAAGAAGTTAGATATTATTTATTTTTTTGGCCTTGGTTTTTGGCCTCTGTTATATTATTTGGTCTTGGCACTTATATCTACCTCAGGTATGCCAACACTGTTTATCAAACCAATGCCACTCTACAAGTTAAAGATGCCTCTTCCGATCCGTCTTCCTTTTTAACTGAAGGTGCCGGAGCAATGTTTAATTTCAATCGAGTTAAGATTGACAATTACATTGCTCAGATTGGCTCAAAGCTCAATCTCTCTATTATGACTGATCGTCTGGATTTGAGAACTCAGGTTTATGCTGTTGGACGGGTCAAACAAAGTCTTGCGTTTGGTGATGAAATTCCCTTTAATATTGTGTTTAAAACCGACCAGGACTATGATCAAATTCGATTGGTTTTGGAGCCCACGGAAGGAGCCATTCAAATTGGTGAAACTGAAGAAATACAGTTTGGTTTTTTGGAGCCATTCGAAACAGATGATTTTATTTTGATTGTTAATGCCAATGCCGTAGAAGATAGCAGTGAGTTTCTTATCAAAAGAAGTTCTAAGTCCAAAACCATCACGAGTCTGTCAAAGCAAATTGAAATTAATGCCAGCAGCAAAACAGGGGATAATATTGATTTGTTAGTTCAAGGGTCAAACATTGAGCGCAACGAAGCCATTATAAATACGCTTATTGATGTGGCTCACCAACAACAAACTAGAGATAAACAGGAAATTTTTGCTTTATCAATCGATTTTATTAATAATAGGTTAGGATCTATAAAATCGGAAATTGATTCGCTCACCCTTAAAACAACGGGTTTCAAATCAGATAATCAAATTTTTTCTCCCGAAGCACAAACTACCGCTGCCCTATCCAACATCACTACTTTGGATCAAGAGCAGTTTAATTTAACCACTCAAAGAGCCTTGGCACAATCGCTAAAGCGCAATCTGGAGAATCAAAATGATTACAGTCTGTTACCATCAAATATTGGCCTCTATAGTGGTAATGTTAACGACTTGGTCGTTTCATACAATGAATTGGTCTTAAAGCGCAAGAATTTATTGGCTGGAGCCACTAATCGTAATCCTCTCGTCGTTCAATTAAGTGATCAATTAAAAGATCTCAAGGGGAATATTTTTGAAAGTATTAATAATTATATCAATAGCATTGATACATCGCTGTCAAAGTATAAAGAGTTTAAAAATCGCACTAGTTCTGAGGTTTCTAAAATCCCAGGTTTAGAAGCCTCACTGCTTAGCTTTCAGCGTAAATTTCAAATAGCTGAAAAGCTTTTTTTGTTTCTTCTTGAGCGTCGTGAGGAAGCTTCAATTAGCTTTGAATCCACACTGCCCAACACGAGGGTGATTAACTTTGCTAATACAGATTATATTCCAATTGCACCCAAAAAGCAAATTTTAGCCCTAGCTGCAGTTCTCTTAGGTCTTCTGGTTCCTTTTGGGGTTCTCTACATTCTAAAACTTTTAGACACAAAAATCCATACCAGGGATGAATTGGAAAAGTCTATACCTAACTTAGATATAATGGGTGAAGTTCCTTTTGTGCAAGATATGGAGTCTGTGAAAGATCCCCGTGGAATTTTTGCTGAAGCCTCAAGGGTAATACGATCAAATATCAGCTTCAAACTTAAAGATGACGAAGATTGTAAAGTTATATTGTCAACTTCAAGTATCAAAGGAGAGGGTAAAACGCTTAGCGCTTTCAACATTGCAGCAAGTTATGTTGCAGCGGGTAATAAAGTATTACTAGTTGGCGCCGATCTTAGAAATCCTCAATTACATACTTTGTTTGGTATTAATCGTAAGTCTAACTCCAAAGGTCTAAGTAATTTAATTTCAAATAATTTGGATGAAGTGCCTCCAGACTATTTCGTGACAATGAATTTATTTAATAACCAAATCGATCTGTTACTAAGTGGTTCTATACCACCCAATCCAGCAGAACTTTTGGGGTCTCAGTCCTTCATTAAAGTATTGAATAACGTTAAACAATCCTATGATTATATTGTCATTGATTCGGCACCTTTAGTGTTGGTTAGCGATACAATTCCGTTACTAAAATATGCTGATTTGGTTATATATACGACTAGAGCACACTTTACGGATAAAAAATTGATTCTCTTTATAAACAAACTAGTTGAGGACAACAAGATTAACAATATCGGCCTCGTATTAAATGGTATAAAGACAGGTGCAAAATCCTACTACAAGTATGGTTATAGTTATCGGTATAGCTATCAGTACAAATACAATTATGGCTATGGATATGGCTACAGTGAGGACAAATCCTAGCGCACCAACTGACTAATGTGTTTTTCCTTCAATCTATCCCAGGATTTGAGTTTTTTTCTACTAAATTGAAGTTTCTGAAGTTGTTTTAGCTGAAATGGATTATGCGCATCTGTGCACACAAAATCGAAAACGTCCTTTTCGAGCCAATCCAAAGCTTTTTGTTGAATGTCTTTTCCATAATAGCCAGCTAAAGACAATGCATTGAGTTGCATTTTGGCACCTTTTTGTTTTAAAGTTTTGACTTGATCTAAGGTTTTTATAGTAACATAACGCTCCGGATGAGCCAAAATTGGCTGGTAAG
>JAQCJC010000094.1 GCA_027593245.1 Bacteroidota bacterium
CACAATCGCAAGTTGCAACCACAACTTGGAATGGACCAAAGGAGATTATGAAAGATAAAATTTCATCCCTTAATGACCCAAGATCACTAGCATTTCTTTTATTATTGTTAATGGTCGTTTTATATTTATTTTTTGGATAACTTATTGAATTAATCCACTAGAAATGAGACAAGCTGTAATGACGAAACCTGGACATATTGAAATTAATGATGTTCCATTTAAATTTAATCTGCACTCAAACGAAATCGTCCTTCAAATTAAAAAAATAGGCGTTTGTGGTAGCGATATTCACGTGTACCATGGCGAGCATCCAGCGACTCCATATCCAGTTATTCAGGGTCATGAATACGCGGGTGTTGTACTCTCAATTGGATCAAATGTTAAATCTGTAAAAGTTGGACAAAAAGCCACAGCAAGACCTCAGTTGGTTTGTAATCAATGTAACCCTTGCAAACGAGGTCATTACAATGTTTGCCAAAACCTTAGAGTTCAGGGGTTTCAAGCACCTGGAACCGCACAGGACTTTTTTGTTGTTCCTGAAGATCGCCTTATTGTTTTGCCTGATCAATTTTCTTTTGAGCAAGGTGCGATGGTTGAGCCAACCGCAGTTGGCGCTCATGCAACAAATAGAACCTCTAAAATTGAGGGTAAAAATGTTGTGGTTTCTGGAGCTGGCACCATAGGAAATTTAGTTGCACAGTTTGCAAAAGTGCGAGGCGCCAAAAAAGTATTAATTACAGATGTTAGCAATTACAGATTAGAAATTGCTAAAGAATGTGGAATTGATGGGGTTTTAAATGTTGCTGAAACCTCTTTCGCCCAAGGAGTAAAAGATTTTTTTGGAGATGAAGGTTTTCAAGTAGGAATGGAAGCTGCTGGTGTTCAGCCTTCACTAGATGTGTTAATTGAAAATGTTGAAAAGGGAGGTGATGTTGTGATTATTGGTGTTTTTTCTGAAAATCCAAAAGTCAATATGTATTTTCTGGGAGAGCATGAACTCAACGTATTAGGCTCAATGATGTACAAACACGAAGATTACGAAGAAGCCGTTGATAAAATTGCCAAAGGGCAAATTAGACTGGAGCCACTGATGTCTAAACATTTTGATTTTAAAAATTTCATTGATGCCTACCACTATATCGACAAACAGGGCGAAAAATCTATGAAAGTATTTATTGACTTTTAATCTTTAATGACAAATGCTAACGACTGTTGGAATCGGAGAGCTTTTGTGGGATCTTTTGCCAAGTGGAAAGCTAGTTGGGGGTGCCCCTTCTAACTTTGCATACCACACACAACAGCAAGGTGCTTTCAGCTGCATAGTAAGCGCAGTTGGCAACGATTCTTATGGGAACGAAATTAAAGAAGCATTGTTAAAAAAAAATCTTACAACAGATTATATACAAACTGTAGATTATCCGACCGGAACAGTTGATGTCAATTTAAACTCTTTAGGGGAGCCCTCCTATTCAATCAATGAAAATGTTGCATGGGATTATATCAGTTTGCCCAAAAATATAGACAAACAAATAGAACACACTAATATCTTGTGTTTTGGCAGCCTAGCATAGCGAAATGCTCACACTCGAAATTCTATTAAAAAATCATTCAAAAATTAAATGATGATTGTCTCATTGTTTTTGATATCAACATTCGTCAGAACTATTACAATCATGATATCATTCAGGAGTCTTTAGCCTTTTGTAATGTTTTAAAATTAAATGTTGATGAATTAGCAATTATTAGTAGTCTATTGAACCTAAAAGGTTTAGATGATAAGGCAATAATTGAAAAACTGATGGATCAATATAAACTAAAATTAATAGCCCTAACCTATGGCTCAAATGGAAGCATTTTGATGACTCCAACTAATGTGAGCCAATTGAAAACACCAAAAATAAATGTCATAGACACAATTGGTGCAGGAGACTCCTTTACAGCAACCATGGCAATGGAATTTGTTAAAGGTGAGTCACTTGCTAAAGTACATCAAAAGGCTGTAGAAGTATCATCCTTTGTTTGTCAGTCAAATGGGGCAATGCCAGATTATAATAATTTAAAAACATGAAAATGATAAACACAAATTTAAGTCCAGTAGATCCAAATGCAGTATCCCAAATAAAATTAGTTGATGGCTCATTAATGCCACAAGCAGCGATGGGGACTTTTCATTCTGATAATCCCGACTTGATGAAAGGAATGGAAGATATTGTTATAGAGGCAATACGACTTGGATATCGTCATATTGATTGTGCAACTGCCTACCAAAATGAAGAGATCGTAGGACAGGCAATTGAGAAATCCATAAAATCAGGATTAGTAAAAAGAGAAGACCTTTTTATACTTTCCAAGCTGTGGAACAAAAATATGAAACCTGACGAAGTCATACCAGCTTTGAAAAAAACTTTAATTGACTTAAAAGTTGATTATTTGGATATGTATGTAGTGCACTGGCCGTGGTCAAATTTTCATGAGCCTGGGTCGTCAGGAGATGCATTGAACGATCATGCAGTACCTTACATTCATGAGGATTTCATGGAAGTTTGGGATAAAATGACAGAGCTCAAAAGACTTGGTTTAGTTAAGAACATAGGTACTTCAAACCAAACAAGAAAAACGATTGATCTCTTGCTGCGTGACACAGATGATTTTAATCGCCCCACTTATAATCAAATGGAGCTTCATCCCTTATTTCAGCAAAAAGAATTTGTTCAATTCCTAATAGAAAATAAAATTGCTCCCTCGGGGTATATGTCATTGGGCTCTCCAAGAAGACCTGGAAGAGATCGATTTCCAGAGCATCAATCAGATATGCAACATCATATTATACAATCCATTTCGGCACAAACTGGGTTGACGCCTCCTCAAGTTTGCCTGGCTTGGGCACACCAACGTGAGAATAATCAGGTAGGTTATGTCAGTATGGCTGAGAGGTCTGATTGGATCAAATCAAATCTTTTAGGTGCAACCCAAAACGTTCTTTCAAACGAACAATTTCAGCTCATAGATGGAAATAACACAGAAGAAAATCCAGGAATTAACACAAATAACAGATTGATTTGGGGTCAAGTATTTTTATGGCCTGAGGCAAAATATCTTGGTCACCCAAGATATGTGCTTTGGGATGATCACCAAATTTTTGAAACGAAAAGTGATTATGACGAGTTTCGAAAGGCTTTTAAGGACTTTTACAAGGTTTGGAAATCAACGGTATACAATCTAGACTTTACTTCATAATGCAACACAATATTTATATATACTGCTAACTAAAATTGGGGATATGATTGTACTTAAAAAAAAAATTCACCTGACTGTAATATGTTGTCTCGTTTTAAGTTTCTTACCGCACAAAAATTTTTCTCAGGAAAGAAAAATTAGCGAAGACGAATTAAAAGATAAAATATCAGGTTTTTGGATAGGTCAGCTCACAGGAAATTACCTTGGACTTCCTTTTGAAAACCGTTATGTTGAAGAACCAATCCCGATACTAATTGATAGGATTTACACCTATAAAGATGATGCCAGCCTAAAAATTAACAGGCAAGATTGGAGAGGGTACCTCCCGATTATGATTGACGCTTTTTGGGGTGCTTTTGCTGATGATGATACGGATATTGAGTTCGTGACTTTGCATGCAGTTGAACAATATGGTCTTGATTTGAATTATGCCGAAATTACTAAAGAATGGAAAGAGCATATCAATCGTAAAATATGGGTTGCGAATCGAACGGCCAGAAATCTGATGGATAAAGGTTTTGTTGCGCCATATACTGGGCATAAAGAAAATAATAAAAACTGGTTTCAAATTGACGCACAATTGGTCAATGAAATTTGGGGTGTTTTTTATCCTGGAATGACACAATTAGCTGTTGACCGCTCACTATGGGGAGCAAAAATCACTAATGATGATTGGGGAACTCATCCGACAATAGCATATGGGGCTATGATTAGTGCAGCTTTTTTTGAAAGTGATCCAGAAACATTAGTAAAATTTGCAATCGATAAACTTCCGAAGTATGGACCTTTTTACGAAGGGGTTAATGATGTTCTTAAATGGCATAAGCAACACGATGATTGGCGTATTGTGAGAAAAAAAATACATGATAAGTACTACAGTTACGAGAATGAAAAAAGTAAAGCACCAGTTAGTGTTGTTTCTTCATTAAATAATGGATTGGTTGGGATCATGGCAATTTTATATGGTAATGGCGACTTTATGAAAACTGTTGGTATTGCTGTTTCTGCTGGATATGATTGTGATAATCAGGCTGCAACTGTTGGGGGGCTAATGGGAGTTATACATGGAAGCAAAGCTATTCCTGATGAACTCACAAAAAAGATACCAATCTATGAGGAATGGTCAGAGCCTTTCAATAATATATATATTAACTTTACTCGTGACAATCTCTCAGTTGCCACACCTATTGATGAAATAGTTATGAGGATTTTCAATATTTCAAAAACAGCAATTCTTGAAAACGGTGGAAGAATTGAATTGGACAAAGGCAATGTACAATCTTTAAAAAACTCGGTAATTGAGGCAAACTACAAATCCTATAAAACCATATTAAAATTTGGTGATTTTCAAGACGGTGAAATAATAGGCGGTGACTTTATTGAAGAAACTGGATTTAGTTATGTTCAAGACGGGAATAGAGTTAGAATATTAGTTGATGCTCAGCCAAATCACCAAATTTTTGGTAAAGGACTTGAAGGGTTTTACAATGGAGAATCTATCCAATTTAATCAACTGATTGACAATGATATTTTTTGGGATGATTCCTATGGTAAAAACGTTTTAATTATAGATAGTGATTTTTAAATAACAACCTTATTTGTAGAAGTAAATTTTGCAATATATATATACATATTTGAATAATTATAAAACCTAGAGCCAATTAATTTGAGTTAAATTTAAACTGATTTTAAACAAATTTGTTATCAAATGAATTTACATAATTTTTTATTGTTTACGGCTTTTATGCTCTTATCCTCAACAGTGTTTTCACAAAAACAAATAACTGGAAAAGTAATTGATAGTAATGATCCTCTGGAAGGAGTTTCTATTTACTTTGAAGGAACAACTATAGGAACAACATCAGATGTGAATGGCGAATTTTCGATCCAAAAACCTGAAAATAGTTCAACTTTAATTTTTTCATATTTAGGCTTTATTGATCAGAAAGTGGAGATTACCACTCAAGACGTTGTTGACATAACAATGGTGCCCGACTCAGAAAGTCTAGATGAAATTGTAGTGATCGGATATGGTTCTCAAATCAAAAATGATATAACAGGTGCTGTTTCTGTAGTAAATGTTGAAGAAATTGCGAAAACATATTCTGCTAATTTAACTGACCAACTACAGGGTAGGGTAGCAGGAGTTACTGTTAACACTAGTGGTAAACCTGGCACAATTGGTGACATAAAGATCCGTGGTGCTTCATTTTTTGGTGGAAACAACCCACTCTATGTTATAGATGGAATTCTTACAGGAGATAATCCAACTTTGAATCCTGCTGACATTGCTTCACTTCAAGTATTGAAAGACGCTTC
>JAQCJC010000015.1 GCA_027593245.1 Bacteroidota bacterium
AATTTCAATAGTTTGATAACCAATATATGAAAAGACAACTGTATAATTTCCTGGCTCAACGTCGATGGTATATTTACCATCAAAATCGGATGTCGTTCCTTTTGTTGTATTTTTAATTAGAACGTTAGCGAAAGCCATTGGTTCATTGAATTCACCGTCCATTACGGTACCAGAGATTTTACCTGTTTGTGCAACAACATGCAATGCAGTTAAAATAGTTAGTGAAAATAATAAAAGAAATTTATTTAAATTTTTCATAGGATATATATATTACAAAACAATCGTTCGCAAAGATATGCGAACGATTGCTTAAAAACTAATTCAATTTCTGGGTTCAGTTTAGTAACCTAAACCAGCTTTTGCATTTGAATATGTCCAGCCAAAAGCACTAGTATCAGCGCCAACAGAACCTTGGGCAGTTACAGCGGTGGCATTGTCACCAAATCCAGTTACAGAAACATTCTCTGCCTTGTTCACAAAGATTGAAGTCACATCAGTAACTCCAGAAGGCAAAACAATTTCCCATGTTCCAAAAGTTAATGTACCTGCATTGTAGCTTTCTGCAACAGCATCGTTGTCTAATTCAACATCTTTTCCTACTTGTAGCGGGGATGGGCCAGGAAATCCACTTGCAAATACATTATTAGTGGCTCCAGTTGCTGCTTTTCTATAATCAGCGTATTCTCCGTTTTCGGTAACATCGTTACCAAAAATAGATGCATTTTGAAGTGTAAATGATCCAGCTGCTGAGCCCTCTGGACCGTCAATTTCAAAAGCATGATCTGAAGCATCACCTAAATGTACAACAACATTATCAATAGTTCCAGAGTAAGCTTGGTCAATATCGATCGCATCATCACCTTGTGCCCAAACTAATAAGTTTGAAGCATTAACAGTTCCTCCGAAGAATTCAACACCATCGTCAACATTAGCGACAACTTCTATGTGATCAATTTCAGTTCCAGATCCAACACCACCAAGAGTTAAGCCATTAATTTCATTTCCTTCACCAATTAAAGCTCCACCGTGACGTATAGAAATATATTTCATAACTCCTGAATTATCTGTAGCATTAGATCCTCCATAAAGACCCCATGTGTCTTCAGCAGGAATCCCTTCTATTTGAAGATCAGTCACATCGCCAGAGAAAGAACAAGGTGCATTTCCTAATACAATTAATCCGCCCCAAAGACCTCTATCATTTTGGTCTAGGTTAGTACCCATGGTTTGTCCAATTGTTATGTTGTCAGAAGCAGAAGTCATAATAATTGGCTCAGAAGCTGTTCCTTCTGCCATTAATTTTCCACCACGAGCAACTAATAATGCAGAAGCTAAAGATCCTGTACCTGAGCTACCTTTAATAATAGTTCCAGCTTCAATTGTAAGTGTCGCACCATCTTGTACAACAACTTTTTGATTTAATTGGTAAATGTTGTCATTTGACCATGTGGTATTAGAAGTTATTGAACCTGTTACAGAAACCACATTAACCTGAGGTGTAGTTGTTCCACCGTTGTTATCATCATCAGATGAACAACTAAATAAAGCTACTGTTGCAAGAACAGAAAAAGCTAAAATTGATTTTTTCATTTTTAAATATTTATATAATTAAGTTTATGCAAATTAAACTCAAACACACAAAAGTTTTGTTAATTCTAATTTACATTAGCATTATGGTTGTGTTATGTAAATTTTCAAATAATACAAAAAAGGAAATATTAACTTAACATTGAAAATCATTATCTTGCACCTATGAGTAAGACCATGAATTGGGAGCAATTATTATCCCTCAAACGACAAGGCGACACCAACAAGCGCTTACGTAAAGAGCAAGACGAAACCCGGCTTGGATTTGATGTAGATTACGATCGTATTATTTTTTCTACAGAATTTAGAAGTCTGCAAGATAAGACTCAGGTTATTCCCCTTTCTTCAACGGACTTTGTTCATACTCGCCTTACCCACAGCTTGGAGGTGAGTGTTGTAGCACGGTCTTTAGGGCGAAAAGTAGGTGAAAAAATTTTAGAAAAACATCCTGCTTTAAAAGAAATCCATGGCTATAAACCCAACGATTTTGGCTCTATTGTTGCTGCTGCTGCTTTGGCTCACGATATAGGAAACCCTCCTTTCGGGCACTCAGGCGAAAAAGCAATTGGCCATTTTTTTAAAAATGGTCCTGGGCGGAGTTTTAAATCAGCACTTACAGACAAACAATACCAAGATCTATGTGATTTTGAAGGTAATGCCAATGGCTTTAAAATCTTGACACAAGATTTGAAAGGGCGCCCAGGTGGTTTACGCTTGAGCTATGCGACTCTAGGCGCTTTTACAAAATATCCAAAAGCTTCGCTGCCCAAAAAACCAACCCCACATATTGCCTCTAAGAAATATGGATTTTTTCAAAGCGAAGAAACCATATTTTTGGAAGTTGCAAAAGAACTTGGACTTCTAAAAATAAACTCTGATGACCATCAATTTGGCAGACACCCGCTAACGTTTTTGGTTGAAGCCGCGGACGATATTTGCTATACCATTATTGATTTTGAAGATGGAATTAATTTAGGTCTTATTGAAGAGGAATTTGCACTAGAATATTTAATTAACTTGGTCAGAGACACCATTCAAACCAAAAAATACAATGCCCTTCCAACAACACAAGCAAGAGTTAGTTATTTGAGAGCATTGGCTATTGGGACTCTTATTGACGATGTTGTTACTATTTTTATAAAAAATGAAACCGCAATTTTAAATGGGACTTTTGATGTTTCACTTCTGGAAAAAAGTAAATACCAAGCCCAAATTAATGACATTATAAAATTGAGTATCGATAGAATTTATAATGCACAAGAAGTTATTGACAAAGAAATATCCGGTTTTGAAATTATCAATGAATTACTTTCACGTTACACAACAGCAGTGAATAATTGTCATGAAACCAAAGCCAGCAGTTACGACAAACTTTTAATCAAATTGCTTCCTAAAGACATGGAACTTCAGCATCAGAATTTATACAATCGTTTGATGGGGGTATGTTCTGTAGTGGCATCATACTCAGATAGTAATGCGGTATTGACCTACAAGAAATTAAAAGGGCTGAGCTTTTAGAATTCTATAAAAAATTCTCTTAGTCCATTGACATCCAATCCTAGTTGTTGCTGTAACTCATCCGTAGTACCGTGCTCAATAAATGCATCTGGTACTCCTTTTATTTTGATCTTGTTTGTGTATCCGTTTTCTGCAGCAAATTCTAAAACTGCACTTCCAAATCCGCCAACAGTTGTTCCATTTTCTACAGTGATAATGGTGGTGTAGGCTTCAAAAATTTGGTTCAGTAAAGCATCATCTAGGGGTTTTACAAACCGCATGTCATAATGAGCAATCGGTAAACCTTTTATTGCTTCATGAACATTATTGGCCATGGCGCCTATACTTAAAACGGCTGTATTTTTACCTGTTTTTAACTGAACGCCCTTTCCAATGGGGATAGATTCAAAGTCTTTTTTCCAATCCAAAAGTGTTCCGCGTCCTCTTGGATATCGAATAGCGATAGGATTTTTCAGCCCCATTTGCGCAGTGTACATGATGTTACGCAATTCAATTTCATTTCTCGGCGCTACTACAATAAGATTTGGGACGCATCTTAAATAGGCGATATCAAATACGCCGTGGTGTGTAGCACCGTCTTGCCCAACAAGCCCTGCCCGGTCTAAACAAAATATTACGGGTAAATTTTGTAATGCGACATCATGAATGACTTGATCATAGGCCCGCTGTAAAAAGGTGGAGTAAATTGCGCAAAAAGGAATTAGTCCTTGTGTAGCCATTCCAGCAGCCAAGGTTACGGCATGTTGTTCTGCTATTCCCACATCAAATGCTCGATTTGGGAATGCTTCCATCAAAAATTTTATAGAGCTTCCAGTAGGCATAGCAGGGGTAATACCGATGATGTTTTCATTTTTTTCGGCCAATTCTACTAGTGTTTTTCCGAATACATCTTGAAATTTATCAGGTTCTTTAATGTGCTTTGAAGGAATTAAATCACCTGTTTTGGCATTAAATTTTCCCGGGGCATGATAAGTGACTTGATGTTCTTCGGCTTGTTTTAGCCCTTTGCCTTTTGTTGTAATCACGTGCAAAAATTTAGGCCCTTCAATCGTTTTTAGGCGTTCTAATTCTAACACTAAAGCATCAAGATTGTGCCCGTCAATAGGGCCAGAGTATTCAAAATTTAGCGCTTCAAAAATATTATCTTCTTTTTGTTTTCCTTTTTTGACGTTTGTCAAATACTGCTTAAGTGCCCCCACGCTTGGATCAATACCAATCGCATTATCATTTAAAATAACCAATAAATTAGCATTAGTGACTCCTGCATGATTTAGCCCCTCGAAAGCCATTCCACTTGCTATAGAAGCATCACCAATAACAGCGATGTGGTGTTTTTGAAGCCCTTTGAGCTGACTTGCTATAGCCATACCCAGCGCTGCAGATATAGATGTGGAGGCATGCCCTGTGCCAAAGGCATCAAAAGCACTCTCACTGCGTTTAGGGAAGCCACTGAGCCCTCCCAATTGCCGATTGGTTTCAAATTTTTCTTTTCTTCCTGTTAAGATTTTGTGTCCATAAGCCTGATGGCCAACATCCCAAATCAGTAAATCATTTGGTGTATTGAAGACGTAATGCAATGCTATGGTGAGCTCAACAACTCCCAAGCTTGCTCCTAAATGACCCTCTTTACTGGCGACAATTTCGATAATCATTTCGCGCAATTCTTGAGCAACAGATTTCAATGATTCTGCATCAAGATTACGTAAATCTTTTGGATGTTGAATATGTTCAATTAATTTTTTTTGCACAGTACAAAAATACACGTTTGAAATCGTATTTTTGGTATATGAATATAGAATTTGATGATGCGTATTTTATGAAAAAGGCATTGGTTGAAGCCCATTTGGCTTTTGATCAAGGTGAGGTCCCTGTAGGCGCTGTGGTCGTTGTGGACCAACAAATTATTGCTAGGGCACATAATTTGACAGAGCTGTTAAATGATGTTACCGCTCACGCCGAAATGCAAGCTATTACTGCTGCTTCCAATTATTTAGGAGGGAAATTTTTACACGATTGTACATTATATGTCACCTTAGAACCCTGCCAAATGTGTGCTGGGGCATTGTATTGGAGTCAAATTTCCAGAGTCGTATTTGGTGCAAAGGATCAAGAGCGGGGGTTCTTAACGATGGGATCCACATTACACCCAAAAACAAAAATTCAAGGCGGTGTGTTAGCTGATGAGTCTTCGGCATTGTTGAAGCGCTTTTTTATTGAAAAAAGGAATTTGAATTAGTTATTCCTTCTTATTGTTGTAGGCCCTCATTTTTTCTATATTTTCTTTATTGAGCATATAATCAGAAGCCTTTTTGTCTTTCCAGCGGTAATATGAAAATAAAGGGAATACAAGCACAAAAAGTCCAACGATTCCAAATCCAATAAGTTTTTCCGAAATTGCAATTTCGTTGGCTTTCTTCAATGCATCTGTAGTATCAGAATCGGGAATTGCAAACCCCAAAAAAATACTTCCTACAGAGGCTATAAAAAGAATCCAAATTAAATACTTCATCAATGTAGTGGATTATTTAGTTTTTAACCCTAATTCATCCAACTGATCATTTGCAATTGGCGCTGGGGCATCAATCATGACATCTCTTCCCGAATTATTTTTCGGGAATGCAATAAAGTCGCGAATCGTTTCTTGACCGCCTAAAATAGCAACCAGTCGATCTAGCCCAAAGGCAATGCCACCATGAGGTGGGGCACCATACTCGAATGCATTCATCAAGAAGCCAAATTGTGCTTTGGCTTCTTCTTCTGTAAATCCAAGGTGATTAAACATCAAAGCTTGTGTTTCTTTATCGTGAATTCGGATTGATCCACCTCCGATTTCATTTCCATTCAGAACCAAATCATATGCATTGGCTTTCACAGCTCCAGGGTCTGTATCTAATAATTTGATATCTTCTGGTTTAGGTGCTGTAAACGGATGATGCATTGCATGATAGCGTTGTGTATCTTCATCCCACTCCAGAAGTGGAAAATCGGTAACCCAAAGTGGAGCAAATTCTTTTGGATTTCTTAAACCTAGTCGTTCTGCTAACTCCATGCGTAGAGCGCTTAACTGTGCGCGTACTTTACTAGTTTGTCCAGAGAGTACACATATTAAGTCGCCAGAATTAGCCCCTGTTTTTTCTGCCCAATTGGCCAAATCATTTTGGTCATAAAATTTATCGACAGAAGATTTATAAGTACCGTCTTCATTGCAACGTACATAAACCATTCCCAAAGCGCCAATTTGTGGACGTTTTACCCAATCAATAAGTTTATCAATTTCTTTTCTTGAATAGGAATTCCCCCCTGGAATTGCAATCCCTACAACGAGATCTGCTGTGTTAAATACCTTAAAATCTTTGTGCTGAGCTACGTCATTAAGTTCGCCAAACTCCATACCAAAACGAATATCAGGCTTGTCGTTTCCATAACGTTTCATCGCCTCATCAAAGGTCATTCTTGGAAATTCTGATAATTCAACTCCGTTTATTTCTTTGATCAAGTGCTTTGTTAAGCCTTCGAAAGTATTTAAAATGTCTTCTTGTTCCACAAAAGTCATTTCACAGTCGATTTGTGTAAATTCTGGTTGACGATCGGCACGTAAATCCTCGTCTCTAAAACATTTAACGATTTGGAAATATTTATCCATGCCGCCTACCATCAACAACTGTTTAAAGGTTTGTGGCGATTGGGGGAGAGCATAAAACTGTCCTTCATTCATACGGCTTGGAACCACAAAATCACGTGCTCCCTCTGGTGTAGATTTGATGAGGTAAGGCGTTTCAACTTCAATAAATTCAATAGACGACAAGTAGCTTCTTACTTCCTGAGCAACTTTGTGTCTGAAAATCAAATTGTTTTTAACAGGGTTTCGGCGAATGTCTAAATAACGGTATTTCATGCGCAACTCCTCCCCGCCGTCGGTATCATCTTCAATTGTAAAGGGAGGGACCTTTGCGCTGTTGAGAAGAGTTAATGACTCAACTAAAATTTCAATATCGCCAGTATCAATATTTGGGTTTTTAGAGGCTCTTTCAATAACAGTTCCAGAAACTTGAACTACAAATTCTCGGCCTAAATTTCTGGCTGATTTCATTAATTCTTTGTCGGTACGATCCGCATCAAAAACAAGCTGAGTGATGCCGTAGCGATCCCTTAAGTCGACCCATGCTACAAACCCTTTATCTCTAAATTTTTGGACCCATCCTGAGAGAGTTACTTTTTGATTTATGTGCGATGCTCTTAATTCACCGCAATGATGCGTTCTGTACATTTTATTTTGTTAATAGCGCAAATTTAAGATTATTAAAATAAAAACACCACATCTATGCAGCAACATTCACACCTTTAGTTTTTATTTTATTTATTAAATAATATAATATAGGAACCACAACAAGAGTTAAAAACGTCGCAAATGAAAGCCCGTAAATAATTGCCCAACCCATTGGCCCCCAAAAAGCAACATTTTCGCCCCCGATATAAAAGTTTGGATTTAGTTCTGTAATCAAGGTTTTAAAATTTATGTTGATTCCTAAAGCAAGGGGTAAAAGGCCAAGGATAGTCGTCATTGCTGTAAGTAAAACCGGTCTAAGCCTTGTTTTCCCCCCTTCAACAATGCACTCTAGTAGTTGTGATGAGGTCAGTTGTTCTGCACCATCTAAATTCAACGTTTTTCGCTTTCTGTCAATGATTAAATTGATGTAGTCAATAAGAACAATGGCATTGTTGACAACAATTCCTGCAAGAGAAATGATTCCTATCATGGTCATTAAAATCACAAAATCCATTCTAAAAATAAGCAATCCAAATAGAACTCCTATTAAACTTAGGAATACGGAAATGGATATAATTATTGGTGTTGTTGCCGAGTTGAATTGCCCCACAAGAATAAGGAAAATCAATAAAACTGCAATAAGTAGAGCTTTGCTGAGAAAAGCCATTTCTTTTGCTTGTTTTTCCTGTTCCCCCGTAAAGTTAATTTCTAGTCCCTTTGGAATCTCAAAATCGTTGAGTAAAGTTCTAATTTTATCGTTTACATCTGTTGGGTTGTATCCATTTAAAACATTGGAATAAACAGTTACAACGCGGTCAAGATCAATGCGTTTAACAGCAGAAAAGCTGCTGTTGTTTTGTGTTGTAGCTACAGCTGAAATAGGGACTTGTTTTATTCGCCCGCTTCCCTGGTCTCTAAATGTAATTTTCAGATTCAACAGTGCATTTCTATCGTATCTATACTCTTCTTTCAAACGGATATTAATGGGATAATCGTCTGTAAAATCTTTGAACGTTGAAATTTCTTTACCATATAGGGCTGTTCTCAAATTATTACCAATAAGCCCTGTTGAAACACCTAGTCTTCTCGCTTTTTGGCGATCTACATTTACTAGAAGCTCTGGTTTTCCTTGATCAATATCCAGTTTAAGTTCTTCGATGCCTGGGATATTTGCGGTATTAATGAATGATTTAAGTTGATTGGCAGTTTTAAGAATGAGCGTATAATCATCGCCTTTGATTTCTAGATTGATAGGCGATCCTGTAGGTGGGCCATCTGCAGGTTTATCCACAACTATACTCACGCCAGGGTAGCCTTTAATAACATTGCGAATATCGTTTAGCACTTGCTCTGAGCTAACACCTAATCTGTCTTGAAATTTTACAAAATCAACCGTAATTCGTGCTTTGTTTGGGGTATTACCTCCCGTCTGTCCTTTGCTGGGGTCTGCTGTGCCCTCTCCAACTTGTCCAATTATAGAAGTTACTAGAAAGTTTTCTCCATCAATTTCATATTTTTTTAAATGGGTTTCAATATCTTTTTCAATTCGCAAGGAAAGGATGTTGGTTTCTTCAATATCAGTTCCTATTGGATACTCGACGAAAACAAAGACTTGTTTCGCTTCTGTATTTGGAAAGAATAAGATTTTTGGTGGGAAAAAATACATCAATCCAGCCGCTGTGAAAAGCAACATAAAAGAGCCAAAAACTATGCTGTAAGGGTTTTTGTCCCTGAGCGCAAAGGCTAAGAATTTTTCGTAAATGCCCTCTAGTTTATTGATGAACGTTACTTTATTATCTTTCTTTACAACTTTCATATAGAGTGAAATCAGCATAGGGTTTATGATCAAGGCTACAAACAAGGATGAACTCAATACGATAATAAGTGTGATAGGGAGCCATTGCATGAACTTTCCAATAATACCGTCCCACATGATCAAAGGTAAAAATGCGGCAAGGGTAGTTGCTGTTGAAGCAATTATAGGCCAAGCAACTTCACCAACCCCTTGTTTTGCAGCTTGGATTTTAGGCATACCTTCATCCATTAGTCTATATACATTTTCGACAACTACAATACCATTATCAACCAACATCCCTAGTGCAATAACTAGAGAAAACAGTACCATTGTGTTCAGTGTTACACCCAAAAAATTCAGAATAATAAATGATAAAAACATCGATAGAGGAATGGCAATTCCGACAAATAGTGCATTTCTAAATCCTAGAAAGAAGTATAGAACAGTCACCACTAAAATGACGCCCAGAATAATACTGTTTTCCAAATCGGCCACCATCGTTCTTGTGTCGTTGGATTGGTCATTGGTCTTAGAAATGATTAGACTTTCAGGAAAAACAGAGGATTTTGCTTTGGCAATTATTTCATCAATTTTGGTTGAGGCTTTCAACAAGTTTTGGCCACTTCTTTTTTTGACGTCTAGCATAACCACGGGCTGTGTGTATTCACGAGCATAGCTTTGTTTTTCTTGCTCTTTAAACTCAACATCTGCAATGTCCCTGAGAAATACAATTTGACCATTTTCATGTTTAACAACAATATCTTTGATAGCTAAAGGGTCTTTAAACTCTCCTGTAACACGCACATTTCTCCGTATTCCATTTTCAAGAATATCTCCACTTGATATGCTTTGGTTTTCAAATGCTATGGCGTTCTCAATGTCATTAAAACTGATTTTCGAAGCTTGCATTTTGTATAAATCAATAGCAACCTCTAGTTCCTTTTCCTGCACCCCTCTGATATCAACCCCAGAAATTTCTGTTAGCTCTTCGATTTCGTCTTCAAGATATTCAGCATAATCCTTTAACTGATCCATTGAAAAGTCTCCAGAAAGGTTGATATTCATAATGGGCATTTGCTCATTGAAGTTTGTTTCTGTAATGCTTGGCTCAGCGGGTAAATCTTTTGGAAAGTCTTTGTCAGCCATTGCAATATCTACCTTGTTTTTAACCTTTTGAAGTGCATCGGACGGGCTAATATCAAAATTGAACTCAATATTGATACTGGAAAATCCTTGAATCGATGTAGATGTAATTTTATCCACTCCAGTGATGGCATTTATTTCTTTTTCCAGCCGTTTGGTAATCAACTTTTCTACATCTAAAGCAGAATTTCCAGGATAGGGTGTCGCTACGTAAATCTGAGGGACGATAATTTCCGGGTAGTTTTCTCTAGGCATACTGGTATACGATAGAAAACCACCAAGAAGAACAATAAAGGTAATAACCGCTACGGTCGATTTATTTGAAATTGACCAAGAGGATAACTTAAATTCTTTGTTTTTTTTACTCATGGCTCGATTATTCTGCTAAAATTACATTTTCATTAGCTTTAACTAAGCGAAATCCTTTATCTACAATCAAAATATTTTCTGTTAAACCCTCTTCAATGAAAGACTCATTATCATAGTTCAATGTAGTATTGATGTATGTTTTCTCAACCATAAATGTATTGCCTTGCTTTTGGAGCGTGTAGACGAATTTTTTATCTAAACGATCTTTTTGAATTAATTTGGTTGGGATTACAATTCCACTGTTTTGAAAATCATTAATCCGGACATTGGCTAGCAAATTAGCCTTAAGTTCATTATTGGGGTTGTTGATATTCATACGGACTTTAAAACTTCTGTTGTTTGGATTTATAAAATTCCCAACCTGGTCAATTTTGGCTTTTACTTTTTTTCCGATTGAGGGGAAGAAAAGTTCAACTTCAGTATTTTTACGTACTGTTTTTAGGTACGACTCGGTAACGTCACTTTCCACATGTACCTTGCTTAAATTTACCAAGCGCACTGCGGGCAGTTGTGGGTTAGCAATCCCACCTTCTTTAATAAAAATTTCATCTATAATTCCTGAAAATGGGGCTGTCACTTTTAGTTTTTTGGCTTGCTCTCTCAAGCTGTTCAAGTTGTTTTCTAAGCCTTCTTTTTTGGCCTTAGTTTGAAGAAACTGAAGTTCACTTCCAATATTTTGATCCCACAAACGTTTCTGGCGTTCAAAAGTTGTTCTTGCTAAATCCAGTTGCGTTTGCAATTCAGTTATTGAGCTTTCAATTATTGAACTATCAATTTGTGCTAAATTTTGTCCTTTTGAGACTTGTTGCCCTTCTTTAACAAAAATCGAGGTGATAGTACCACTGCGTTCTGGGTACAATTCAACACTTTGCTCCGCTTCAACAGTACCTTGAACCTCAATATAATGACGGAACAATTTATTTTCTGCTTGAACTGCTGTGACAACATTCAGACGTTTGGTTGTATCTAGTTTTGAAATGTTAGATTCTACGGAATTGAGAATAGAGCTTAAGCTGTCGATTTGATCTATAAGAGTCGCTTTTTGAACTTTTAGCTCTAAAAGTGTTGCGGATTGTTTTTTTGAGTTCCCACAAGAGGCAGCCAATAAAAAACTTAACAAAATACTTATCTTTTTCATGAATATTTTTTCAATTTATTTGATTAGGGTTTAATAAAACATCCAAAGCTATGTGTTTGTTTAGTACATAAAGCATGGCTTGTATATATTGTTGCTGGGCGGTGTATAATTGAGCTTGTGCCTGACTCAATTCAAAACTACTGGCAAGACCTTCAAAGAATTTTATTTGATTTTTTTGCTCTATCCTTTTGGCGAGATCTAGCCCTTGTTTCTTATTCACCAAGTCTTGTTTAGCAAAGGCCAAATCGTTCTGAGCGCTTTTAATTTTAACGAGAATCTGCTGTCTTAAATTGTTGAGGTCACGTTCGGATTTTTCTAGATTTATTTTTGCTTTTTGTGTTAAAGCCGAACGTCCTAAAGAACTGAATAATGGGATAGACATATTTAATCCAAACACAGATGCTCCGAACCATTTTTGAGATTGATCTAAAAAATCAAAGTTATTGCTGTTACCAGAATAAGTACCATTAACAAAAGCATTAATAGTTGGTAAAGCTTTACTTTTTTCGAGCTTTAAGAGGAGTTCTTTAGATTTTAAATCATTTCGGGCAATTTGGAAATCAATTGTATTTTCTACACTATTTTTGACTATAGTTGTGTTTTTAATTTCAGAAAGAGCTATTAAATCCTCCATACTATCAGTCAACACTACAGTTGCGTTAGTGTCCACTCCAATTGTTAGATTGAACATAGCATAGGCTAAATCTTTCAACGTAAGATTGTAGTTTTTAGCACTGATGAGCCCAGATCTTGTGAGTTGTAATTGTTCTATATTTTCTTTCTCCGTCATGCCATTCTCGTACACTTTTTCAAGGTCCTCTATATTCTTTTCAATTACAGTGATGTTTGCATTTAGAATTTTAATATTTTCTTCTGTTAGCAGAATGTTGCCGTATGAATTAGTGACCGCTATTCTTAATTCAGTATAGGTTTTTTCTTGTGCATTTTTAGAAATCTCTAAATAGACTTTTGCAGCCTGAAGGCCTACTAAATAAGAGCCGTCGAATATTTTTTGACTTATGGTCAATGTTCCGTTCATGGTTTGCTTTGTTCCAAATGCCACTTCCGTAAATTCTCCTACATTACCTCCAAAAAATTCTGCTGGGATTAATGAGATTTGTTGTTGTATCCAATTATTGTAGGAAATATTAGCATTTATTTGAGGAAGACCGGTCGAGGTTGTTTGCCACTTTTGCAGTTGCGCTAACCGCACATCGCTTGTGCTATTTTGCGCTGTGTTGTTGTACAAAAGCGCATGTTCTACGGCTTCCTCCAAGGAAAACTCTAAAACAGGATAATCTTGAGCGAAAACTGTAAACGAGAGCATTATCAAGTAGATTAGTTTATGCATTTTGGGTTTTATTTTGTTTAATGTATTTATTGAGAAGACCTAATCCTTTTTCTGTGATTATTGCTCTAAGATGATATTCCAAATAGCTTTCCATAAGATAATTTTTATCAAACATATCTTCTGAAAAAACACTTTGGTCACGAATCCCCGACATCCCCACAAAGTAAACTCTGGAAATAAAAGCGGTGTCTATTTTTGGCCTAAACAACTCTAATTCTACTCCTTTTATTAGGCTGTTTTCAACAGAGGAATGCATTTTCTCGAACTTTTTAATTTCTAATTGCTCAAAAACTTTTGGATAGTATTTTTTTAATTGAAATTGTGCTGAACCTCGTTCGTTTCTAAGATAGTCCATCACAAACATTTTTATTTGATACAATTCTTCAATGGGGTTTATGGCTGATTTATTAATTTTTTCAATCTCCTGATAAATGTATTCTAGCACTGAAAATGTCACAGCCCTGACGAGCTCGGTTTTGTTGGAAAAGTTGGCATAAATCGTTTTTTTGGAAATGCCCATAGCCGAGGCAATGTCATCCATCGTCACATTTTTGAACCCCAAGGACAAAAACAATTCTTCAGATTTAGAAATAATTTCTTTTTTCATATTGAGCGGATGCAAATATAATACAGGAAACTTGAAAAACAATAAAAGTTTCTAGAGTTTACATTTTTTTAACATTTGTTGATTTTCAAGTGTATTGTAAAGCTAAATCTGCTATTTTTGTTTTGATGAAATCTATCAAACAGTATCAAGAACAATTTGTCGCTTATTTAGAGCACTATAACCGTATCCGATCACCTCGGAATTTATACGATCCGGTTCAGTATATTCTAAAATTAGGAGGAAAGCGTTTACGACCAACTTTAACATTGATGATGGCAGACTGTTTTGAAGGAGATGTTTCTGCTTCCTTAGATGCAGCTTTAGCCATTGAAATCTTCCATAACTTTTCACTTATACACGATGATATTATGGACAATGCCCCTTTGCGCAGAGGCCAACAAACCGTTCATGAAAAGTGGGGCTTGAACACAGGAATACTTTCTGGAGATGCGATGCTCATCATGGCTTATCAGCTTTTTGAATCGTACAACGCAGAGCAATTTCAGCAGTTGACGACTTTGTTCAGCAAAACAGCGCTGCAGGTTTGTGAGGGTCAGCAATACGATGTTGATTTTGAAACACGTTATGATGTAACGATTCCTGAGTATACAAAAATGATTGAATATAAAACTGCCGTTTTGGTAGCCGCAGCGATGCAAATGGGCGCTATAGTAGCCAAAGCATCTGAGGAGTCTCAGAAAAAGTGCTACGCATTTGGCAAAAATTTAGGGATAGCATTTCAGCTTCAAGACGACTACCTTGATGCATTTGGAGATCCAGAAACGTTTGGCAAACAAGTAGGGGGTGATA
The DNA here is from genome assembly GCA_027593245.1 of Bacteroidota bacterium. Classification (GTDB taxonomy): domain Bacteria; phylum Bacteroidota; class Bacteroidia; order Flavobacteriales; family Flavobacteriaceae; genus UBA3537. The sequence goes on from JAQCJC010000015.1 coordinate 14,586, forward strand.
TAATAGAAAACAAAAAGACCTATCTCGTTCTCAAGGTTATGGAACTTGGATCAAATCAAAATAAAGCAAAATTACAAGCGCTTTACCAAAACGCATCTATTGATTCAGATCAAAAGATAGCTAAGGTCCTACAGATTTTTAGCGATAGTGGAGCTGCAGAAGCAACAAAACAAGCCATAGAAAGTTACACTCAAATAGCTTTTGATGATCTGGAGTCTTTAGACATAAAGCCAGAAAAGAAAGAATTACTTCGTAGTCTCGGAGCTCAATTGATGACAAGAACGTCTTAAAACCTTTAAATTCGTACACATATTAAAATTAAAAAACACTATGTGATTTTCACAAAAGTTGTATTTTTGATGATAGAATTTAATTGTACTATTTTCTAAGAAAACGCACACTATCAAATGGATAAGTATTCCTTTTTAAACGCTGCTCACACTGTATATTTTGCCGATTTGTATGAACAATACCAGCAAGACCCGGACAGCGTTGAGCCCAGCTGGAGAGCTTTTTTTCAAGGGTACGATTTTGGTGCTGAAAATTATGGACTTAATGGTGAAGTGGTTGAAGGGGTAAGCACTCAAGTGCCAGAGCATGTTCAAAAAGAATTTCAGGTGGTCAAATTGATTGACTCCTACCGCACTAGAGGGCATTTGTTTACTAAGACCAATCCGGTTCGAGAACGAAGAAAATACGCGCCATCTCTTGAAATTGAAAATTTTGGACTAAACCAAAACGACCTTAGCACAACATTCAATGCAGGCGAAATATTAGGGATTGGTCCACAAACGTTATTCAAAATTCGAACGCATTTAGAAGCCATTTACTGTAATTCTATTGGAATAGAATACATGTACATTCGTCAACCTGATGAAATCCAATGGATTCAAAACCGACTAAATCAAAACGACAATCACGGACAATTTTCTGTTGAGGAGAAAAAACACATCTTAAAAAAACTCAATGAAGCTGTTTCGTTTGAGCATTTTTTACATACCAAATATGTAGGGCAAAAACGGTTTTCCCTTGAAGGGAATGAATCGCTTATACCTGCATTAGATGCGTTAATTGAGAAAGCAGCATCTTATGGGGTTAAGGAATTTGTAATGGGTATGGCTCACCGAGGGCGCTTAAACACATTAACTAATATATTTGGAAAATCTGCTAAAGATATTTTCAGTGAATTTGATGGAAAGGATTATGAAGAGGAAGTATTTGATGGCGATGTGAAATACCATCTTGGTTGGACTAGTGACCGTCTTACCGACAATGGAAACAGGATTAACTTAAGCATAGCCCCTAACCCTTCACATCTTGAAACTGTAGGAGCTGTAGTCGAAGGGATTACACGAGCAAAACAAGACCAATACTACAACGATGATTTTAGTAAAGTTTTACCAATAGTGGTTCATGGCGACGCTGCCATTGCAGGTCAAGGCTTAATTTATGAGGTGGTTCAAATGGCTAAACTAGACGGCTACAAAACCAACGGTACTATTCATATTGTTGTAAACAATCAGATTGGATTCACAACCAATTACTTAGATGCTCGATCAAGTACCTATTGTACCGATGTAGGTAAAGTAACACTCTCTCCTGTATTGCATGTGAATGCCGATGACGTGGAAGCTGTTGTTCATGCAGTTCGTTTTGCTTTAGATTTCAGAATGGAGTTCAAAAGGGATGTTTTTATCGATTTACTTGGTTACAGGAAATACGGGCACAACGAAGGGGATGAACCGCGCTTTACGCAACCAAAATTATATAAAGCAATCTCAAAACATCAAAATCCTAGAGCTATATATGCAGACAAATTGATTGCTGAGGGTATTATCGATCAAGCATACATAAAGCTACTTGAACAAAACTATAAAGCTAGCCTAGAATCTGAACTCCAAGATTCCAGAAAAGAAGATAAAACAGTCATTACCCCTTTTATGCAAGATGCTTGGACATCTTTTTCAAGAGCGCGCGCAGACCGCATGTTAGAGAACGTTGACACCACTTATCCAAAGGAAAAACTTGCCGAAATCACAAAAGTCATATCCACTTTGCCAAGCGATAAAAAATTTATTCGTAAAATAGAACGTTTGGTCCAGTCCCGACAAACAATGTTTGATCAGAATAAATTAGATTGGGCTATGGCAGAGCATTTAGCTTATGGCTCTTTACTGCAAGAGGGTTACGATGTTCGGATTTCTGGTCAGGATGTTGAACGTGGAACATTTTCCCACCGTCATGCAGTAGTCAAAGTAGAAGATAGTGAACAAGAAGTAGTCTTGCTAAATAATATATCTTCCAATCAAGGGGAGTTTCATATTTACAATTCCTTATTGTCTGAGTATGGTGTTTTAGGGTTTGATTATGGCTACGCTATGGCGAGTCCTAATACCCTAGGTATTTGGGAAGCGCAATTTGGTGATTTTAGCAATGGCGCTCAGATTATGATCGATCAATACATCTCTTGTGGCGAAGACAAATGGAAAACACCAAATGGTATTGTTATGCTGTTGCCTCATGGATATGAAGGACAGGGTGCTGAGCATTCTTCGGGGCGTATGGAGCGCTATTTACAACTTTGCGCCAAAGACAATATGTTTGTAGCAGATTGTACCACACCCGCTAATATGTTTCACCTTTTGAGACGACAATTGAAAGCAGATTACAGAAAACCATTGATAGTGTTTACCCCTAAAAGTTTGTTGAGACACCCAAAAGTCATCTCATCAGTAGACGAATTTGCATCGGGAAGTTTTCAACCTTTAATTGATGATAAAACTGCACAATCATCAAAAATTAAAACCTTAGTTTTTGTCACAGGTAAATTCTATTATGATTTGATCGAAAGACAAGAACAATTAAGTAGAGACGATATTGCGTTTGTACGTATCGAACAATTATTCCCGCTACCTGAATCAGAAATTGAAGCAGTTCTTTCAAAATATGCTAAAGCAATAGATGTTGTTTGGGCTCAAGAAGAACCTAGAAATATGGGTGCTTATGCACACATGTTGATGCATATCGCACAAGCTAAACATTGGCGTGTTGCATCTAGAAGGAGTTATAGTGCACCCGCAGCAGGAAGTGCTACACGATCAAAAAAGAGACATCAAGAAATTATTGATTTTGTTTTTGACCAAACAAAAGATAATCAAAGAAAAAAGACGAAAAAAAAATAGCATGATTTTAGAAATGAAAGTGCCTTCGCCAGGCGAATCTATAACAGAAGTTGAAATTGCAGAGTGGCTAGTACAAGACGGCGATTATGTTGAAAAAGATCAAGCCATAGCAGAAGTGGACAGTGATAAGGCTACACTTGAGCTTCCAGCGGAAGAGAGCGGAACCATTACCCTAAAAGCGGAAGAGGGCGATGCTGTAGAAGTAGGTGCTGTAGTTTGTTTGATTGATACTAGCGCCTCAAAACCAGAGGGTACTCAGCCTGAGGTTAAAGAACCGTCTACACCAGCTGCTGTTACACCTGTACCAGTAAATACCTCAAATACCACATACGCAAGTGGCGCCGCTAGCCCTGCAGCAAAGAAAATTTTGGCTGAGAAAGGAATTGATACTTCTGCAATTTTAGGGACAGGAAAAGATGGGCGAATCACTAAAGAAGATGCTGTAAACGCAGTACCATCTATGGGTCAAAAAGTAGATGTTGATGGTCGTGGTGTTAAGCGATCCAAACTATCTATGCTGCGTAGAAAAGTTGCCGAACGATTAGTTTCAGCTAAAAACGAAACAGCCATGCTTACAACTTTTAACGAGGTTGATATGTCTCCAATCTTTGAGCTTAGAAAACAATACAAAGAGACGTTTAAAGAAAAACACGGAGTTGGTCTTGGCTTTATGAGTTTCTTTACTCTTGCAGTTGTTCGAGCCCTTAAACTCTTCCCAGCTGTAAATTCAATGATAGATGGTAAAGAAATGATTTCTTATGATTTTTGCGACATCAGTATCGCCGTTTCAGGCCCTAAAGGCTTAATGGTCCCAGTGATTAGAAATGCTGAAAATTTATCGTTCCGCGGGGTAGAAGCTGAAGTAAAGCGCTTGGCTATTCGCGCCAGAGATGGTCAGATTACTGTCGATGAAATGACTGGAGGGACATTCACAATTTCTAACGGAGGAGTATTTGGCAGCATGCTATCTACGCCAATTATTAACCCACCACAAAGCGGTATTTTAGGGATGCATAATATTATCGAACGCCCTGTAGCTTTAGATGGAGAGGTGGTCATTCGCCCCATGATGTATGTGGCCTTATCCTATGATCATCGTATTATTGATGGAAAAGAATCTGTAGGATTTTTAGTTGCAGTAAAAGAAGCCTTAGAAAACCCACAAGAGCACTTAATGGGCAATGGTGTTAAAAAGGCTTTAGAACTTTAATGCGCCTCTAGCCAATTCGCACCCATATCTATTTCCACATCTAAGGGAACATTTAGTGTATGGGCACTCTCCATTTCATCCTTGATTAATCTTTTGATGCGTTCTAGCTCAGGCATATAGACATCAAAAACAAGTTCATCATGAACTTGTAAAAGCATTTTTGATTTATAATTCCCATTCTTGAGCTTGTCGTGAATGCGAATCATGGCAATTTTGATGATATCTGCAGCACTTCCTTGAATAGGTGCATTTACGGCATTACGTTCGGCAGCTCCACGAACTACAGCATTTCTAGAATTGATATCTTTTAGATAACGTCTGCGGTCAGAAATCGTTTTTACATATCCGTTATCGCGTGCAAAATCAACTTGATCAGCAATGAATGCGCGTAGTTTAGGGTAAGTCGTATAATAGGTATCGATGAGTGCTTTGGCTTCGGTTCTGCTTAGATCTGTTTGATTGCTTAATCCAAAAGCAGAAACACCATAAATAATCCCGAAATTCACTGTTTTCGCATTGCTTCGTTGCTCGCGATTGACTTCAGAAATTGGCACATTGAATACTCTTGAAGCTGTTGAGGCATGAATGTCCTCACCATTTTTAAACGCTTCAATCATGGTTTCTTCTTCACTAAGAGCGGCAATTACACGCAATTCGATTTGGGAGTAATCGGCAGCCAATAGGATGTGATTTTCATCTCTAGGAATAAACGCTTTTCGTACTTGTCGTCCGCGTTTTGTACGGATAGGAATGTTTTGCAAATTTGGATTGATACTACTCAAACGTCCCGTAGCGGCAACAGTTTGTAGATACTCCGTGTGAATGCGTCCAGTGGTTTCCAAAACTTGCTCTGGAAGAGCGTCTACATAAGTGCTTTTAAGCTTCGCTAATCCTCTGTATTCTAAAATGGCTCTAATAATTTCGTGGTCTTTTGCTAAGTAAGACAACACATCTTCTGCGGTGCTGTATTGACCCGTTTTAGTTTTTTTAGGTTTATCAACGAGTTTTAATTTTTCAAAAAGAATTACCCCCAGTTGTTTTGGAGAAGCAATATTAAAAACTTCTCCTGCTTTGTTGTAAATAGATTCCTCTAATGCACTAATGTCCTTATCTAAATCTGAGGACAAGCTATTTAGAAAATCAACATCCAAACGAATGCCTTCCAACTCCATATCTGCCAATACCTTGATTAATGGAATTTCAATGGTATTAAATAAATTCAGTGTATTCGCACCGGACATTTCCTTTTTAAAATGTTGAGCCAATTGGAAGGTTATGTCGGCATCTTCTACAGCGTATTCTGCAATCTGTTTTACAGGCACCTCCCGCATTGTCTTTTGATTTTTACCTTTTTTTCCTATAAGTTCTTCTATGGACTGTGGTGAATAATTCAGATAAGTTTCCGAAAGAACATTCATGTTGTGACGCATGTCAGGATTGATGAGATAGTGGGCAATCATGGTATCAAAAAGCGGGCCTTCAACAGATAGATTATATTTGCGCAAAACCTTAAGATCGTATTTTAAGTTTTGTCCAATTTTTTCAGTAGTATCATTTTCAAAAAAGGGTCTTAACTTATCTATTAATAGCTGTGCTTTTAGCGGATCTTCAGGGAAGGGTACATAAAACCCTTTGTGTGCTTCCCACGAAAATGCAATCCCAACAAGATCTGCTTGCAAAGCATCTAAATGTGTAGTTTCTGTATCGAAACAAACCGATTTTTGTTTTTGAAGCTGTTCAAAAAACAAATCAAATGCTAGATCACTTTCAACAAATTGATAAAAATGAGATACAGATTTTAGAGATGCTCTTTTGAAACTAGGCTCTATACTTTCGTTGTCTTGTGGGGCATCAAAAAGTGAAAACTGCCCTGTACCTGCAGAGTTATTATTCTTGATTGGCACGGCTTGCTTTGTTGGTTTTTCCTCTTGATTTTTTGGCACCTCAGCTGCAAATGTTTTCCTGAAGTTTTCGATTAATCGTCTAAATTCTAGCTCTTGAAAAATAGCATTCACTTTGTCATGATCAGGCTTATCCAATTCAAAATTTTTAGCATCAAAAGCAACAGGGACATCAAGTAAAATTGTAGCTAATTTTTTTGAAAGTAGACCTAACTCGGCATTGGCTTCTACTTTTTCTTTCATTTTCCCGTTCAATTCATGGGTATTTTCAATCAATCCCTCCATACTGCCATAAAGATTGATAAATTTTTTAGCTGTTTTATCTCCTACTCCAGGAAGTCCAGGAATATTGTCCACTGCATCACCTTTCATCCCTAAAAAGTCGATTACTTGTAGTGGGTCTTGAACTTCAAATTTTGCCTTAACTTCCTCAACACCCCAAGTTTCATAGCCTCCACCAAACATGGGGCGGTACATGAAAATATTATCACTAACAAGCTGCGCAAAATCTTTGTCAGGTGTTACCATAAAGGTTTGAAAACCTTCTTTTTCTGCTTTTTTAGCCAGCGTTCCTATAATATCATCAGCTTCATATCCTTCTTTTACCATAATGGGTATGTGCATGGCTTCCAAAATTTTGTAAATATAAGGAACGGCAACTTTTATGCCTTCTGGCGTCTCATCGCGGTTGGCTTTATAGTCTGGAAATATTTCAATTCGGTCCGTGCTACCCCCTTTGTCAAAGCATACCGCTAAATGTTCGGGCCGTTCTCTTTTAATAACATCCAACAAGGAATTTGTAAATCCAAGAATTGCCGAAGTGTCCAGCCCTTTGGAGTTGATTCGCGGGTTTTTGATAAACGCGTAGTATCCTCTAAAAATAAGGGCATAGGCGTCGAGTAGAAATAAGCGTTTTTGTTTATCCATAACAAAGCCTAAGAATTTTTATTGAAATAATCGGATTGAATGGTTTGATTTCTACCATTTTGAAAAGCGGTTAAACTGAACCATTGATGAATAGAATAAGCACCTATTTCACCCTGCTTATTTACGGCTATATAGCCTACTTGAAAATTTTTATAATTGCTCTTTGGTTTTTGTACAATTCGTTTTATGGCTTCTTCACAGGCTTGTTGTGGAGTTTTCCCATGGCGCATAAGTTCTACGATTAAAAAACTACCTACAGTTTTTACGATTTCTTCTCCAAGACCAGTTGCTACAGCTCCACCAATTTCATTATCAACGAATAAGCCGGCACCTATTATTGGGGAGTCTCCAACACGACCGTTCATTTTGTAGGCTAAACCACTTGTTGTACAAGCACCAGAAATGTCTCCTTGCTGGTCTATTGCTAACATGCCAATGGTGTCGTGATTTTCAATATTGATGATCGGCTCATATTGGCTTGTTTTTGCCCACTTTTTCCATGCTTTTTTTGAAGCGTCGGTCAGAAGATTTTCTTTTTTAAATCCTTTTGTGAGTGCAAATTTCTCAGCACCTTTCCCGGCAAGCATAACATGCGGCGTATCTTCCATGACTTTTCGTGCAACTGAAACTGCATGGGTAATGTTTTGCAAATAAACAACAGACCCCGTATTTCCCTCAGCATTCATAATACAGGCATCAAGGGTTACATTGCCATCTCTGTCAGGGAGTCCACCTTTGCCTACAGTCTGTCCGTTTTCGTTTGCTTCTTCCAATCGGCAGCCTTCTTCCACTGCATCTAAAGCACTGCCTCCTTTGGTAAGCACTTCCCAAGCTTTGGCTGTGGCAGATTTTACATTCCAAGTTGCAACAACCAAGGGGAGTTGAGCTTTTGATTTATTTACATTTGCTTCATCAGAAGAAGTTTCGACGCAACTTTTTAATGAGCCACCTATTGTGATGCCTAAGCCAGATAGTGATGCGTTTTTAATAAACTTTCTTCGTTTCATATTTTAATCTTCAGAACTTAGCCCTTGTTTTTGAAGCGCTGCTTTTGTTTTGTAGGTGTAAAATAATAAGTATACAAAACATAAAACAGCAACCCAATAAGAGGATTGTATGCTGAAAATATCAGCTAGTTTTCCTTGAAGTGGAGGGATAATAGCCCCGCCTAAAATCATCATAATCAAAAAAGAAGAGCCTTGAGCGGTATATTTGCCTAACCCCGTAATACTTAGAGTAAAGAGACAAGGCCACATTATAGAGCAAAATAATCCACCAGAGAGTAGAGCAAAAAGTGCTATTTGTCCCGAAGCAAAAACGCCAATTATCATTCCGATAATTCCTAGAATACTAAAAAATTTGAGCGTTGCAATCGGATTGTCTTTGGCTAAGAAAAAACCACCAATTTGAACAGCAACACATAAGCTAAATAATAAAATTTCAGTACCAGAATACTTGCCAAAGTTGACTAGAAGGATAACGCCAAAAGCAACATAAGGAACAAGAATCAGTAACCATTTTTTCAGCCCTTTACTGGGGTTAAATACGGAAATAGCTCCAACCCAACGGCCAATCATTAAACCACCCCAATAGAGCGAGATAAAGGGTGCTATTTCAGCATCATTCATGACTTTTAGCCCTAGAGGATTCAATTGGTTTACTTTATCTGCAACAGACTTAAGGAGTTCGCCCAAGTTACTCTGAATAGTAACCTCTACACCAACATAAGTAAATATAGCCAGCATCCCCAATACAAGCTGAGGGTACTTCATAGCGCCCCAACCCTCTGGATTTTTCTTTGCTTTCACATTGGCAAAGAATACACAGCCAATAACTGCTGCAAGTGCAATTACTAGCAGTAATAATCTTGTGTTTTCAACAGAATCTGTGTGTACATCCGAAGAAGTATAGGTATTGAAAATCAAACCAAAGCATAAAGCAACAAGGATTGTCAATACAATGAGTGTATTTTTTGCTTTTTTTGCAGGCTCAAATTCTTCCTCTGATTTTGTGTTTGGTAATTTTTTAGAGAAGTAAAAAAGTGCAGCCGCAGCCAAAAACAATAGACCTACACCTAGATATAAAAACTGAACTGTAGTCAATTTTATTTCATTATTTGCAATCATTTGATTGAGCTCATCTCCTGACAGTGGGGTTGATCCAAAAATAATTAATGCAATGACTATAGGCCCAATTGTAGTTCCGAATGAATTGACGCCTCCTGCTAAATTAAGGCGTTGCGAACCTTTGTCAACACTCCCCAAAGAAATTACAAATGGATTTGCAGCAGTTTGCTGTAAAGAAAACCCCAAACCAACTATAAATAGCGCCACAAGCACAAGGTAAAATACTGGAGTATCTCCTTGTTCAGCACCATCTATAAAAGGATACATCAGCAAGGCACCTAATGCTGAAATCAATAGCCCGTAGACAATTCCTGTTTTGTACCCCCAGTTATTTAAAACGTCTTTTTTAATACTACTCGACATTACAAAAAGAAAAAGTGCGCCCATGTAATAGGCACCATAAAATGCAAAATCGACTAACTGAGATTGAAATTGGTCGATGTTGAAATAAGTTTTACAAAAGGGGATGAAGACGCCATTTGATGCGGCAATGAATCCCCAGAAGAAAAATACAGTTACTAAAGTTGTTAATGCGGATTGGTTATTTTTTGTGCTCATGAATTTTGGTTTGTTGTATTATAATTGATAAAGATCGCATAAACCTAGTAATAATGTATTAATAGTTTAAGCGATCACATACTGCATTTAAACTGCGGTCCTTTTCATTAGTTATACTAAAACATACTTTCATGTTTTAAGTCTTTAAAATATAAAAGTTCAAAGCTAAATCTATATAGGTGTAAAAAATTAACTACTACCAAAAGTATTGATTTTTTTTGTCCTAAGTCATTAGTTGTGTTTAAATTATTATCAAAAAATATGTTCATTGTTTTTTAGTTTTATACTTGTTAGTATCTAAATCCATCTACAATTGTGTAAATTTTTAGACTGGTTTATTGATAAATACTTAAACCTTAGTTATACTTTTGAACTGAGTATTTATAAATTATTTTTAGTACTAATTATGTTAAGAAGTTTTATTCTATTTTTGAGGAATATTTTATAATATGATTCGAATTTTAATTTTTTTAGGGATAGTTCTGACACTTGATTTTTATGCTCTTCAGAGTATTCGAAGTGTTTCAAAAAACACATGGCTTACTGTGCTGTATGTGCTCTGTTCTTTATTTGTTTTAGGAAATATTATTTATCAGGCCATGAGTTTAAACCGCTCTTCTGGCGTTAACCACGACTTCTACACTGCCTTCGCACTTTTTGTCTTGTTCTATGTGCCAAAATTTATATTAATAGCAGCTATGTTTGGCGAAGATGTATTTCGTCTTTTTGAAGGAATTTATAATACTGCTTTCTCAAAATCAAACACAGGTGATGCTTTCTTTAAGGCTAGAAGAGCATTTATTGGCAAGTTGGCTTTGGGTGTCGCAGCTATTCCATTTTTGTCTATTTTGTATGGCATTACAAAAGGAAAACACAACTACAAGGTCCTGAAATATACACTGTTTTATGACGATCTTCCACAAGAATTTGACGGCTACAAAGTCACGCAAATTAGCGATATACACAGCGGCAGCTTCGATGAGAAAGCCAAAATAGAATACGCAGTTGATTTAATCAACGAGCAAGCTTCGGATGTCATCATGTTTACTGGTGATTTAGTGAATAGTAAAACTTCTGAAATGCTGCCCTGGAAATCTTTGTTTTCTAGACTAAGTGCTAAAGATGGAGTTTTTTCTGTCCTAGGTAATCACGACTATGGCGACTACTTGCGTTGGCCTTCAGAAGAGGCCAAAACAAAAAATTTTCAAGATATGTTGACGCTGCAAAAAGACATGGGGTTTCAATTGCTTTTGAATGAATCTAAGTTTATTGAAAGAGATGGAGCACGTCTTGCTGTTATAGGCGTAGAGAATTGGGGGAAAGGATTTAAACAAAAAGGAGATTTAAAAAAGGCAGCATCTCAAATATCTAAAGACGATTTTAAAATATTATTGAGCCACGACCCTTCTCATTGGCAATATGAAGTAATTGATGACAAGCTACATTACCAGCTTACACTTAGTGGGCATACGCATGGTATGCAATTTGGGATAGAAATTCCTGGAGTGTTTAAGTGGAGCCCTATCAAATGGCGCTATAAATACTGGGCTGGGCTTTACCAGAATACCGGTCAATACCTTAATGTTAATCGCGGATTTGGATTTTTGGCATTCCCTGGGCGAGTGGGTATTTGGCCAGAAATTACAGTCATTACATTAAAAAAAGGAAAAAAAGCCGTTAAATAACCTGTAAAACCCTTAAATAAATCAAAAAAAAGCGTTGATTTAATTTTCTTTTTTTAATATTGTATTAGATGGCTAATAAAAAAATTTACTTATTCATCTAAAATAAACGCAATACCATGTCCAAATTTGGAGAGTTAATAGACGTTGAGGTCCCTGTTCTTTTTGATTTTTTTACTGAATGGGATGAGGCATCTAATGCCATGCACGACGTGCTTCGAGATGTGGCTGCAGCTCTTGGAGATAAGGCTAAAGTCATCAAAATTGATGTTGATAAAAATCAAGCTCTATCAGAAGCCTTGAGGATTAAAGGGCTACCAACACTAATAATTTATAAGTCTGGAGTTATGAAATGGAGGCAAAGTGGAGAACTCGATGCCAACACTATTATTGGCCTTATGCAAAACCATATGTAGTCTTCAACGCTTATTCTTCAGGCCTTTTTTGGTCATCCTCTTCGCCAGTAAACAAGCGTAAAAACCCGTTAAATATTTCCATTTCTGTTTTGACAAATGCCTCGTCTTCATAAATGCTTATGGTGTCAACTAAGCTCTTATATCGTTCAATATCAAAGTATATGCTTTGAATGTATTTTTCTTTATTTTCATCTGAAACTCCACTGAAATAATTTAAGCTTTCTTGATATTTTACCACAACTTCTTTGTATAGCGCTCGTGCTTTATCCTCTGCTTCAGTCTCGTAATATGCGCCAATAAAAGGTTCTAAGTACACGTAATATCCAAATATGTCTACAGGCATTTTTTGCATTGCCAAATCTGCGATTTCTTCTGCTTTTTCGAGTTGCTCTTCATTGATTAGCTTTTCTATCAACCGCGCCATATGCCCTCTAAATGTCAAACTATTTCTACGAGTTTCAACATCGTGGTAAACGTCTGGATTTCCGCTGTTGCCCCATTCCCAATCTTTAACCAATTCATACATTTTCTCAGAATCGATTCGGCCCATATCATAAAGATTGTTTTTGTCAAGCGCTGTTTTTATCGGAACAAGTTTGTATGCAAAACCATCTAACTGTAGATAATCTTTCATCCAAATATAATCCTCATCACCAAAGGCACCTCCACTAAAGTATATGGGGCGCTCCCAATTGTTTTGAGCAATGATATCCAGCATTATCATGCGGTTTTTGTAAATCGCCTGATCCTTAATTTTGATATCAATGTAGTCTACAATTTTCTCAGCATCTTTGGCTGCAACAACTCCATTTTCAAGTACGGCTTGTTTATTAACGGGGATTCGCACAAATTCGGTTGGGGCGTAATTTGCATTTAAATCTTGGTTGCGTTGTCCGTTCGTTTGGTAGCCTTGCTGTTTCAAAACATAACCGTATTTGGTTCGTTCGTCGTCACTTGAAATAAAATCTAAAAATTGAATAATATCAAGAGTGTCTTTGGTCACTACTTCTTTTATGATGTAGTCTCTGGTACCCCATTTGTATTTGTCGTGTGTGAGTTTAGAAGGAACAGGTTCGCTATTATATGCTTTTCGCTTCATTTGGTCAATGTACCAATCAGCACTCAAAAGACTTGTACAGACCACCCTAACATCTGTTCGAATCCCTTCAATTTCTTGTGCATACCAAAGCGGGAAAGTGTCGTTGTCACCAATAGTAAAAATAATGGCATTGGGCGCGCATGATTCTAGGTAATTTACAGCCATCGCGTGTGCTGTTTTTCTATTTGAGCGGTTGTGATCGTCCCAGTTCTGGCTCAACAAAATTCCTGGAACAGCCACAAGACAAAATAGACTTATCACTGGAGCAAGAAGTTTTGATTTACTGTATGTTTGTACCTTGTCAAAAAGAGCAAAAACCCCAATACCGATCCAAAGCGCGAAAACATAAAATGACCCAACCAACGAATAGTCTCGCTCGCGCGGCTCAAAAGGACGAACATTGGTATACACTTGTATAGCAATTCCTGTGAAAAGAAAGAACACCAACATTGTCCAAAACACCTTTTTATCTTTGCTAAACACAAAAAATAAACCTATTAATCCCAACAATAAAGGCAGTAAATAATAGGTGTTTCTTGCTTTGTTGTTCAGTACATCGCTAGGAAGATTGTCTTGGGTAATTCCCAAGACGTATTCATCAATAAAGTTGATTCCACTAATCCAATTGCCATGCATATCCATTTTTCCTTGAATGTCGTCTTGGCGCCCAGAAAAATTCCACATAAAATAACGCCAATACATATATCCAATCTGGTAATCTAAGAGGTAATAAATGTTATCAATTAAAGATGGTTTTTCGATATCTAAATAACGGCCATAGGTTCTTAAAAAATCATGATAACCTTCATAGTCTATTTCCTCTTTTGCAACAGATGCTCTGAAATTAGCAACTAAACTTCTAAATTCGTTTTGCATTTTGTATTCCGACTTTATAGAAAATTCTAAAGGGCCAGAGTACATCATATAATTTTCTGCATGCTCACCGCTCCACATGCGCGGCAATAAAGAACCATGATCGCTATTATAATTTTGAATGGCGTTTTCATAATCATTAACGATAACATAACGCCCTGATTTTTCATCTTTTTCATATTTGGGCTTGTCATCAGTATAAGGTTGGTTTTCATCTAAACCAGCGTATTGATCTGTAAATTGTGGCCCATAAAACAAATGTGTTTTGGGGTATTGTTCCAAATTGTAATAAGCCAATAACTCGCGCGCATTTGAAGGATTGTTTTCATTGACTGGGACATTGGCATTGGCGCGAATGGGTAACATTAGCCAGGTGGTAAATCCAATAATGATAAATGTCACACACAACAATCCTGTGTTGAATACAATATATCCATTTCTCTTGCTGTAATTCAGCCCAAAATAAATGCTAAGAGTCAATATTATAAACGCAATAATAGACCCCGAATTAAAAGGTAATCCAATAGTGTTCACAAAGAAAATTTCTAGCACACTGAAGTATCTCAAAATATTTGGTGCTAGAAGCTTAAATACAAACAACAAAATGGCGACCACTGTTGCGTTGGCAACGATAAAATTCTTTGGTGTAATCGTTTTATAATTTTTAAAAAAGTACAAAAGACCAATGGCTGGAATCGTAAGAAGCCCCATAAAATGCACCCCAAAAGAAAGTCCAACGATAAAAGAGATTAATATAAGCCAGCGGTTTCCTTTTGGAGAATGCATCTCTTTTTCCCAGCGAAGCCCCAAATAAAACATTACGGCCATTATGAGTGTTGCCATGGCATATACCTCAGTTTCTACGGCATTAAACCAGAAAGAATCTGTAAAAGCGAAAGACAAACTCCCTACAAAAGCAGCCCCTAGAATACCAGTATCCTTGTTTGTGTTAAATTCTTTAGTATGGCCTGTAATTTTTTGCAACAACAAAACAATAGACCAAAACATAAACAAAATGGTGAATGCACTAGCGGCAGCACTCATCATGTTAAGCACATAACCGATTTGGGCGGGTGCTGAAGCAAAAATCGAAAAAAATGCACCGAGCATTTGGAACAATGGTGCCCCGGGGGGGTGGCCTACTTCAAGTTTTGAAGAAGTTAAAATATACTCTCCAGTATCCCAAAAACCGACAGTTGGTTCCACGGTGAGGGCGTAGGTCAAAAATGCAACGGCAAATGCAACCCATCCTAGAATTAGGCTCCATTGTTTGAAATTAGAATTTGCCATGGTTTAAATTTAGTTCATGGCGAATTTAATAATAAATCAATTAAGGCTAAATATTTTGAACGATAGATTCACAATAAATAACCCATTGAGTACTGCAATTTTCAAAATGAAACGAATCACAGGTCAAGATTTTGGTATTTTTTCAAATTTTTGAAATGATTTTCAAAGGCTAATATTCCTTTTTTTGTGATATTACATTTTGTTTTTGGGTAATTATTTTCAAAGCTTTTGGTTATCGAAATGTATTCGTTTTCCGCAAGTTTTTTGAGCTGAATACTCAAATTGCCTTGCGTACTGTTTGTGATTTTTTTTAAATAATTGAAATCACAACCACTTACTTTTACCAAAACAGACATCACCATCAAACGAATAGGATTTGTCAATAATTTGTCGAGTGGTTCAAACATGTTTTTTGCTTAGGTAAAGGGAAAGCCCAGGGATGAAAAGCCCAACAAAAGTTGCCACAGCATTGATCAAAAGCACATTTATACTTGGTGAAATGGTGATCAAGACACTACAAGCAACTACAGCGATTGCACCAATTATAAGTGGGGTAAATCGAATAAGAAGCGCAGTGATAAGTAAAATAACACCAAGAAGAAATAAAATTTCTTCTACTGGATTTTGCTTTTTAAATATAGACAAAACTATGATTACAAGCCAGGCGATATTAAATACTCCCCAAACAAGTTTTAGGGCACGTCCAATGTGTGTTTCAAATCCCAAACGCACACCAACTTTTATGTTGTAGATAATAGTAATAACCATGCCAATAACAGGAATTATTGTCCAAAATATAAGGGAAGAATAAGTTGTTTTTTGAATAAATTCTGGAAATAAATAATGAATTAAACTCATCAGTGTAATGAGAATACCCCAGAAAATAAAATTAACAGAGGTCGGTTTGAGTTGTTCTTTGGCCTTATTAATAGCGTCATTAATAAGGTTTAATTGTTCTGAATGGTTCATAATATAATAGGTTTTAATTTTTCAAATATAAACTAGTTTATAAAAT
>JAQCJC010000095.1 GCA_027593245.1 Bacteroidota bacterium
GAATTTTTTAAAATATCTTCAGGTTGAATTCCATATTCTTCAGCTGAGCCTGAAGAATATGGAACTCAAGGGAATGGCTTGAGTTCATTTAATGGCCATGAATTAAAGAACTATAAGCATATATGGGACGATGATAAAACAATTGACAACTCAGTCATTAATATTATTTATTTAGATAAAAGTAATGATTTATGGGTCGGTACTGAAGAAGGTCTCAACCTATACAACAGGAACTTAGATCAATTCACTCACATACCTCTTAATGACCTTAATTCAAAAATTCAAATAAAAGCTATTAATGAAACAGATGATAACTCATTACTAATAGGAACGCACAGCTTTGGTGTGTTCAAGGTCAATAAAGAATCTCTTTTGAGCACAGCTGTGATTTTAGAGGAAAACATAAATACCAACAGATTTCAAGTTAACAGTATTGAGACAACCAAGAGAGGTGCTATTTTAATTGGTTCAAACATAGGGCTACACGGATACAATCCTCTGAGCAATAGCATTAATCAAGCAGAATTTACAACACTTGTAGGTCGAAAAATCATTAAAAATCCAATACAAACCATCTTCACCAAAAAAGACGGAAGTATTTGGCTAGGCACTGTCAGTGATGGATTAATTGAAATTTTGACTACCCCCACTAATTACTATGAGTTTAAATATCACACCATCACCAACAAACGAATCTTGAGCTTGGAATCTGACCATGAGGGTGCTCTTTTTTGTGGAACCGAAAATGATGGCTTATTTATTATAAATAACCAAGGTGAAATCAACTCACTTAAATACGATAGATCAAAAACCAAAGGCATTAAATCAAATTCAATTTGGTCAACATTTATTGATGATAAAAATAGAATATGGCTAGGATATTTTAACCAAGGAATTGACATCTATGACAAAGAAAAAGAACGGTTTAAATCTATTGAAAGTATTCCAAACAAAGACCAATCGCTATACTCAAAGTCTGTTACAGCCATTGCTCAAGATAGTCAAAAACGTTTTTGGTTTGGAATTGCTGATGGTGGAGTTGATGTGTATGACCCCATAAGTGAAAAGTTTACACATCTAATTGATCAAAACAATCCTATTGCTAAAGGCCTTACAAGTAGTGATGTCGTAACTGTTTACATCGATAAACGCGAAAATATCTGGGTAGGCACTTGGAATTCTGGTCTTTTTTTATTGGAAAAAGGAAAGAGCGTATTTAAAAATATTAAAGTTGACAACAGCAATGGTGTTTTTAAATCCAATAGAATTATGAGCTTTGCAGAAGATTCAATGGGAACCATATGGATTGGTAGTTTTTTAAGTGGTCTTTATTCATACAATCCAAAATCCAAAACGTTTATTCATCATAAAGAGCCAGCCCTAACAGAAAAATATATTGACACAAAAAATATCCGAAAAGTTTTAGTTGATCAAAGTGATAATATTTGGCTCGGCACTAGAACTGGTTTGTTCAAAGTGTCAAATATCAATAATTACCCAAAAGTTGAATCATACAATGCGCTCATCAATAAAACCCTTAAAACAACTGCTAGCTTTAACGTAATTACGACACTTTTTGAAGACCAAAACAATAATATTTGGATTGGCACCGATGGTTATGGTCTTTTCCAATTGAATCCAAAAAAAAATACTACTAAATCGTACAACAGCTCTGATAACTTCATTCACCAATCGATTAACTCTTTTATCGAATCTGAACCAGGAATCTTTTGGTTTACGGGAGACAATGGGATGACAAAATTTGATTACACGGCAAATAACTTTACAAATTACAATACCCAAGATGGAATTCTAGCTAACAACTTCAACAAAAACTCTGTATATTTATCAGAGAAAGGCGTCCTGTTTTTTGGCTGTAGTAAAGGGATTAACTTTTTTGACCCACAAACAATAACAATAAACTATGATGTGCCAAAAGTCTATATATCAGATTTTAAGCTTTCCAATAAAACCATAAAACCAAGCGATGAAAATTCTCCGCTAAGTAAAGTTATTGGGGAAACTTCGAATCTTCAACTTAAGCACAATCAGAGTTTATTTACAATAGGTTTTTTTGGATTAAGCTACACCCACTCAAAGAATTTAGAATACGCCTATTATTTAGATGGGTTTGAGCCTGGCTGGAACTATGTTAAGAAAACCCGAAATGCAACATATACAAATATACCTCCTGGACGTTATGATTTCAAAGTAAAGGCTGCAAATTCAGATGGAGTTTGGAATAACGACTACACATCTTTAGAGATTGAAATTTTACCACCATGGTATAAAACCAATCTTGCCTCCTTTTTATTTTTTGTACTTTTTTTAATTGTTATCTATAATATATATAGATTCATTGATATCCGTGTGAAGGAACGGCTAGAAATAAAAAGAGAGCGAGAAGAACGAAAACAACTTGAAGGTCTAAATGATAAAAAAATACAATTCTTTACTAACATCTCTCATGAGTTTAGAACCCCTTTAACACTCATTTTAAACCCCCTGGAAGAAATCATTAAAAACACCAATTTAAGTCTCCCGGACAGTATCAAGGAGAAACATAAAATTATTTATAAAAACTCAAAACGCTTATCTAGACTAATAAATGAATTGATGGATTTTAGAAAATTGCAATTTGAAAAAATGGAAGTTAATGTTTCAAAATTCGATTTAATTCCTTTTGCCCGCGAAGTAGCAAGTCATTTTGAAGAAGAAGCGATACAACGCAATATTGAATTGATAATAAAAAATAAAACAAACAACATCAACATATGGGCCGATCCATCAATGCTTGAAAAAATTATTTTCAATCTTTTATCAAATGCTTTTAAGGCCACTCTAGGAAAAGGTAAAGTGGTATTAGACATACAAGAAACAAAAGGCGAAATGTATTTCCCTTTAATAAAAAAGAAAAAGCTAACAAAAGCGTTATGCATAAGCATTACCGATAGCGGAATTGGAATAAAAACAGAGGATTTAAATAAAATATTTTCTCGTTTTTTTCAGGTAAAGGAACTGGATAAGCAGTACTATGGTGGTACCGGTATCGGCCTGGAGGTTGTCAAAAGCTATGTTGATTTACATAAAGGAAAAATTGATGTCAAAAGTGAAAACAATGTTGGTACAGAATTTAAAATTTATCTTCCAAAGGGAAATAAACACTTTAATAAGGACGTGTCAATCACGGATATAAATCCCGATACTTCAAATTTTGATCAAATCAATGACGTATTAGACGAGATGGATAGTATTGAGCAAAAAAAGCCTGAATCAAAGAAAACAATTCTTATCGTCGAAGACAATCTAGAACTTAAAAATTATGTCAAAAATGAACTTAAAGAACACTATAAAATTAAAACCGCAGAAAATGGTCAAGAAGGTCTAGAAAAAGCACTTAAATTTATGCCCGATATGATTATTACAGATATAATGATGCCTGTAATGGATGGATTTGAATTTTGTAAAAGAGTTAAAAATGATATAAAAATTAGCCACATCCCCCTACTAATGATGACTGCAAAAGGGATGCAAATTGACAAAATAAAGGGCATAGATTCTGGCGCAGATGCGTACATAACAAAACCATTCAACATGAGTGTGATGAAGTCACACATAAAACAACTTATTACAAGTCGTCAAATCTTATTTGAAAAATATTTTAATGGAATTCAAAATAAAGATTTATCCAACACTCCATCTCTAGACAAACAATTTATCACCAATGTATTAGACTATATCCATAATGATATAGCTAATCCAAACTTAGGTGTTGAGCAACTAGCCGAGGAGCTGTTCCTTAGTAGAAGTAAACTCTACAGAAAAATAAAGGCATTGACAGGGGATACAGCTACTGAATTTATTAGAAAGATTAGATTAGAGAAAGCTAAAGAATTATTAGAAAAAACAGATCTGACCGTAAGTGAAATTGGTTATAAAGTTGGATTTTCTTCACCGTCTTATTTTACAAAATGTTTCAAAAATCATTTTGGTCGAATTCCAAAAGAAATAAGATTAGAAAAATAGGCTAATTTTTTACAAATTTCTTTTCGACAATTGCTCTGTTTTCTAATTCAACTTTAGCTATATAAACCCCAGTTGACAGATGATTGACAGCAATTAAATTTGTGCGTTTTTTGGATACAATTAAACGCCCTGTACTATCGTATATTTCAACATATAAAATTTTATGGGTAGTATTCAAAAATAGATTTTCTTTAACCGGATTTGGATATAATTTTAACTCTAAATCTAATGGAGGTGCATTGTAGCCAAGAGAATAATCTTCTACTAATACATCAAACAAATCCAAAAAATAGAGCCCTACATCCGCCCCCATCAAGACTTGAACCTGCACATTGGTTATGTTCTGAGGAACAATATATTCAAATGAATAATATTCGTAAGAAGGTGACAAAGAAAACGCTGAGGAAGCTGTATAATAAGGATTGTTCAAATTATCCTCTGCTTTTATTCTAAGTTTTAATGATGTACCAAACGTTGGGGATTTTGCATAACAACTTATTGTAAGTTTTTTGTTGGTTAAGTCTTGTTCATAATCAATGTTACTCAAAACAACTTTATTGTAGGTGTCTGAAGCTGTAACCTCAATTCTGGCAGCAGAACTTCCAGAAAAAACAGTGTCAGAATTTTCTGAAATTGTGGCTACTGCACTACCAAATGTATTGAAAGTCCAACTTGATGTTACCCCACATTCAAAATCGGGATTTAAAATAATTTGTCCCGAGGTCGGACCATAGCATTCTGGCCATGTCCCATCCGCTAAAAGCGCTTCTTTTACGTCTTCAACCCAAACTCCTGTATCAGCATTTGAAGTGAATGGGTTATCAGTACGTAGATGAATGGTCTTATTGGACTTATTACCAGAACACCATGCTGAAAATGAAAACCCTCTATCTATGGCTTGTTCTGCAATATAGCGGTGGTACTCCACTCGATCAGAATTTAAGGGACCACCATTGTCTCCATAAGCTCCTGTTTGATAATTATAGCCCCCTTCATTATCGGCACCAAATTCACCAAGTGTCACAGGGATACTGTTGTTTTCAGACCAAGTTTTAATAGAATTAAAATGTGAGGTTACCGTTGATTTATCGCTAGTTGTCCCCCAATTAAAATCATTATTGTTTGCTGTTGAGGAGCTCGTAAAATTAAAAGGGATATAATAATGAAATGAAGCTATTAAGTTTACGTCACTGTTTAGAACTGCAGCTCCAATAGTGGTTGGTGCTTGATAAGAATTTAATGTACCTCCTGTAATTATTATTGAACGTGTACTATTATTTCCGCCGGTGGATCTAATGGCCTCTAAAATCATTAAATTGATTTCGTCCATCTCTTGAGCACTAACTTCAAAATAAGGTTCATTAACG
>JAQCJC010000016.1 GCA_027593245.1 Bacteroidota bacterium
TGTTTATTTATTAACAGAATATAAATAAAACAATTAACAGTCTGTTTTTTTGTAATTTTACACATCTTCAACTAATGAATAATTATGAAAATTGCAATAGGTAACGACCACGCTGGAACCGAGTATAAATTTCAAATATTAGCATATTTAGAATCTAAAGGTATTGAAGTTATTAATTATGGAACAGATAGCAAAGATAGTGTAGACTACCCTGATTTTGTTCACCCAGTAGCTAAAGATGTAGAAAATAAATCTGTACAATTAGGTATTCTATTATGTGGAAGTGCAAATGGTGTAGCTATGACTGCAAATAAATATCAAAATATAAGAGCCGGTTTATGTTGGACTACTGAAATAGTGGAACTTGTTCGACAACATAATAATGCTAATATTCTTTGTATACCAGCACGCTATACTAGTGAAGCAGAAACTTTATTAATGGTCGACACTTTTCTCAACACACCATTTGAAGGTGGAAGACATAAAAAACGTGTTGATAAAATTCCAAACTGTCAATAACCCAACAGTTCTGTTATGTCCTCTATTTATATAAAGAAATTTGAAGATTTATCGAAATCTGATCTATATTCTATTTTACGTCTACGATCAGAAGTTTTTATTATTGAGCAACATTGTGTATATCAAGATGTTGATAATAAAGATCAAATTTCTCTTCACGTTTTTTTAAAAAAAAGTAACGCTATCATTGGTTATGCTAGATTATTTCGACCTGGAGATTATTTTGAAGAGGCAAGTATTGGGCGTGTTGTTGTTTCTAAAAAGTATAGAAATAAAGATTATGGAAAACAAATTATGAACGCCTCTATTAATGCAGTTTATAAATTTTTTAATCATAGAAAAATAAAAATTTCTGCACAATATTATTTAAAGAAATTCTATAATGATTTAGGTTTTTTAGAACAAGGAGAATCTTATTTAGAGGATGGAATTCTTCATATAGCTATGATAAAAAACTAGTTTTATTTTTTAATATAAGTGATTTCAATTTCCACTCTTCTGTCAAATTTAGGATCTCCGCCCAAAGGGTGTTTATGTTTTAAGCCCATATATTTCATTCTTTTTTTAGCTATTCCATTTTTCATTAAATAATTAAAAATATAACGAGCACGAGCAAGCGATAAATTTCTTTTTCCTGTACCTCTATCTACAGCATCCCTTTCATTTGCTGTACAACACACATGCCCTTTAATTGTGAAGTAAACTTCTTTCTTTCTATTTAAAATTCTTGCTAATTTTTCAAGTTCAGGGATTGATTCCTTAAGGATATAACTATAGCCTGTACGAAATAATATATTATTTAAGGTAATATTATCTCCAACTCTTAAGTCACTTTCTAATGTGATTGGTTTTTTTCTTTTATCAATGCTATCATTCTTAATCTCTATTTTAGTATTACTATACTCAACGTCTATTTCAACTTTTCTATTTAATCCACGGATCACATTTAAATCCTCTGTAGAAATTATTTTTAGTAAAATTTCTCCTTTACCGTCGACATTACTTATCAGCTGTTCATTAATTTTGTTATCCGACAACAACCGTTTTATTTTATCAGCCCTATTTTGTGATAGTACTAAATTGTACTGATCAGAACCCCGATCATCACAGAACCCATAAATTGATATTTTTTTTATTTTTTTAACTGCTAAACCTTCTATAAAAAAAAGTAACCTATTTTTTTCTGTTTCTGGGACTACATACTTATCAGTTTCAAAATAAACCACATGTTGCAGATTTGATTGCGCCACCAAACTACTACTATAAAACAACACTAAAAACAGCAACTTCCGCATGATTAAAAATATCTAATTTATTTCAAAATGGAATAATATTCCTTTGGATCTTTAAGTAAAGACTTAGCCGTTTGTATTCCTTTATTGTTTACTAAAGAAAATTGATAAAACCCTTCTTTGTAAAACATGTTT
Organism: Bacteroidota bacterium; assembly: GCA_027593245.1. Lineage (GTDB taxonomy): Bacteria > Bacteroidota > Bacteroidia > Flavobacteriales > Flavobacteriaceae > UBA3537. Next base: position 1,947 of record JAQCJC010000016.1, read on the forward strand.
TTTACAATTTCTTCGGATAAATGGTTCATAATTTTTTCTTTTGACGCTTCTAAGGCTAATATTTTTTCTTTTCTTACAGACGACTTTACCTCAATCAAAGAAGAATTTATATTTTTTAAACCTTCTTCTAAACTATAACTAAATGCACGATTAAGATATTTTTCTGTTTTTGTTCCTAATGAGAAGTTATTTTGTAAACAAAATTCCTTAAAACTCTTAAAAACAGAACTTTCCAACATAAAATTTTCCCATTTTTCCAAGCTATTATTTCTACAATATTCTGTTGTAAAAAGAAAAAAGAGGTTTTCTTTTTTAAGGCTATTTATTAAGTCAAAATCAGCCCTTGGCTCTGTCTCTATATCTGGCATTACACCTCCACCATCATAAACGGTTCTTCCGATCTTTGTTTCAAACGCTTTATGATCATTTTTATTTCTTTTTTGCGCTTCTCCGTTTTCTGTTCTCTGGCTGTAATTTAAAGTTTGTATACATCTTCCAGAGGGGGTAAAATAACGCGATATTGTTATTTTTAATTGTGCCCCATAAGGCAGGGGTTTTGGTTGTTGTACAAGGCCTTTACCAAAACTACGGCTTCCTATAATTACCGCTCTGTCTAAATCTTGTAATGCACCAGCTACAATTTCACTCGCCGACGCACTGCGTTCATTTATTAAAACGACCAGTGGAATATCGTCACTAACAGGCTGTTTTTGTGTAATGAATTGGTTATTATATTGCTCTATGTTTGAACGTGTAGACACCACCAGTTGATTTTTAGCTACAAATAGATTAACAATTTTTACAGCTTCTTGTAGTAAGCCCCCAGGATTATTCCTTAAATCTAATATTAAACCCTTCGCTTCATCAATAAGTAAAAATTTAAGAGCAGACTCTACTTCGCTTGAAGCGCTTCTAGAAAATTTATCTAAAACTATGTACCCCACATTATTTTCCAACATTTGATACAAAGGCACAGCTTTTTGTTTCTTTTCTTCTCTTATTAATTCAACTTGCTTTTCCTTATTATCTCTTTTGTAGGTAATTAAAACAGAAGATTTGTTCTTACCATTGAGCAATAACTCGGCTTGGTCGAAAGACTCTGAGAGCTTTAGGTTGTTAATTTTAATAATTTCATCTCCAGCCTTTAACCCAGCTTTATCGGCAGACAACCCTTTAAACGGTTCTTCAATAAATAGTTTTTTTTCAATTACCCTCATTTTTGCACCTATACCAACATAGACACCAGAACGGTAGATTCTAGCATTTTGAACGTCCTGCTCTGTGCTGTAAACAGTATATGGGTCTAATTCAGCAAGCATGTGCTTTACCCCATTTTCCATGAGTTGTGCAGGATTTGTTTTCTCAACATAACCCATGTTTATTTCCTTAAAAATAGAGTTGTAAATTTCTATTTGCTTTGCAATTTCAAAGAAGTCATTACGGAATCCACTAAGTGTTACCCCGATAAATAGACCCACTAGAACAAAACCAACTTTCTTTGTAATTAACTTTTTCATAATTTTTTTGAACTAACTTTATTTGCTAAATTTTTAAACTCCCTTGTTAGTTTGTTCCACTCCGGCATTTCTTTTCCTGTATATATAAGCATATAAGAGTATGGGTTTTTTGTGTTCTCTAAAAAAGATAACAAATACTGCTTAGCCGCTGCGCGCATTTGTCTTTTAATCCTATTTCTTTGAACAGCTAGCTTGAAGTTACGTTTACCTACAGACAATCCAAAGGAAAACACCTCATCTTCTATAAAGAGTAACCTAAGTGGAAATAAATTAATACTCACTCCTTCTTCAAACAAACGGTCAATATTTTTTTTCCCTTTAAGTTTATTCAATTTTTTTTAAAACTATACTGTTATTACCCCTGTTTATATCTGCTGTCCTTTGGTCTGGATCAATTTTTACTTGAGTTACTTTCTTCTTTTCATCTAAAATAAAGGAATATGTTGGGAATGCCCAAGCCCAATCATCAAGAATTAATATATCTTTTTCTACCGGCTTTTCACCACGCATCATTTGTAACGGGATGTAATATCTTACTTTCTCACCATCTTTAAAAGTAATTTCTATTTCGGCGGGCATTGGCATTAACCCAACCCGTTCGAGTTCTATTATTGTGCCTCTATTTTCTTCATTTATTGACTTTACTCCGTAATCAATAGTGTTGTTTGTTTTTGTCCAATCTGTTAAATACCAGTCCAGCTCAATCCCAGAGGCTTTTTCTGCACACCTAATAAAATCGTTTGGGGTAGGATGTTTAAAAGCCCATAAGTCATAATACCGTTTTAGTGTTGTCTTAAAGTTCTTTTCTCCAACAATATAATTAAGTTGTCTTAAAAAAATTGCCCCCTTCACATAAGAAGACACGCTGTACGCGTTGTTATATTGATAACGATCAGCATGTGTGCTTTGTGGTTGTTCTTGCCCGCTCAGCACATATTCAGTATAGCGCCTGTGTGCGTTCTCAAAGTAACTGTTTTCGTCTAAACCAACAACATCCACCTCAGCCATTGTACAAATATATTCTGTAAAACCTTCGTCCATCCACGGGTGCTTACTTTCGTTGGTTGCCATCAAAAAATGGAACCATGTATGTGCCAATTCGTGCGCTGTTACCCCAACTAAACTCTCAAAGCTACGCTCAGCGGTAATTAACGTACACATAGCATATTCCATTCCCCCATCTCCTCCCTGAATAACAGAATATTGTTCATAAGGGTAGGGCCCAATATGTTTATTAAAAAAAGACATTAGCCTCGCCGTAATCGGCTGTAAGGCTTGCCAATACTCTTTGTATTTCTCACTTAAAGAGTTCTTGTAATAGAAGTTCAATAACGGGCCGTTTTCAACTTGTAATTTATCATGAATATAGTCCCGATCAGCCGCCCAAGTGAAGTCATGTACGTTGGGTGCAATAAAATGCCAGGTATTAGTTTTTTTTGCTTTCTCATTTTGTGCTCTAGTCTCAATTTCAATATCAGCGGTGTTTTGTAAATACCCTGTTCCTGCAACAATGTAACGATTATCTATAGTAAGTTTTAAGTCGAAATTACCCCAAACACCATGGAACTCCCTTCCAATATATGGATCGGCGTGCCAGCCTTCAAAATCATATTCAGCGAGCTTTGGATACCACTGTGCCATCGACAGCGCCACACCCTCTTTACTGTTTTTTCCCGCCCGCCTTACAATTAGCGGTACTTGCCCCTCAAAATTAAGTTCAAAGGTTGTTTGATCCCCAGGAAGGATTGGATACTCAAGGTCAACTTCCAAAATTGTGCCCGACAATTTAGATACTAATCCTAGGCCATTTTGAGTTAGATTATTAACCCTTAAAAAGCCCTGATCTTCTTTTGCCAAAGCTTGAATTTTATTCATCACCCTGTTGTCTGGATCAGCTATCGTTCTTGACCTTACGTCCATTTCGCTACCAGGCTGAAAAGCATTGAAGTATAAATGAAAAAACACCATATTTAGTGTGTCTGGGGAGTTGTTTTTGTATATTAATTTCTGGAAACCTTTATAGTTGAATGTTTCAACATCCATGGTTACCGCCATCGTGTAATCCACATGCTGTTGCCAATAATTGTAATTATTTTGCCCAAGACTAAGTGTTGTAAACCCAAGCATTAGGAACACAATTATGTGATTGTTTTTCATGTTCAAAATCATTTTGAAAGTTTAGACGCCATTATTAAGGCGTTGTATGCGTTTACTAATCTACCAGATTTACAAAGGTTATTCAGCAGGCTTATTGTCCCATCTTCAAGCGCTACCTCTTTTTTTATAGCCAAACCAGAAACCATAATTATTTTTTTTACTTTAGAAGCGCTTAACTTAGGGTATTGTGAAAATAAGAGAGCTGCTATACCGCTAACTAATGGTGCCGCCATAGAAGTTCCTTGTGCAAACTCATACGTGTTGTTTGGATAACTAGAGTAAATTTGTGTGCCAGGAGCAAATACGTCAACACTACTTTTCCCGTAATTAGAAAAACCAGCGATAAGATCTGAACCATAATCACTTGTAGACGCACCAACGCTTAAAAAATTATCCGAAACCTCCTCTCCAATACCATCTTGGTCATTGGGATAGTTTTTTACAAAATCAGCGTTTTCTCCGTTATTTCCAGCCGCAGCAACAATTAAAACATCGTATTTTGCGGCATAAGCTATTGCATCCTTCACCCAATTACTGTGATCAGAGAACCCTTTCCCAAAACTCATATTAATTACCTTAGCTCCGTTATTTACAGCATAGTAAACACCTAAGGCCACGTCTTTGTCGTATTCATCGCCGTTAGGTGTATTTCTTATTGCCATAATTTTTACATTATCTGCCACCCCATTTATTCCTATACCATTATTTCGCTTAGCAGCAATAATACCTGAAACATGTGTGCCGTGACTTCTTCCTTCTTTGGGTGTAACATTATTATCTCCGTAACCTCTATCGCTTATGTCGTCTGGGTCGTCATTTACGATAGATCGACCGTCAAAATCTATATTTAGATTATATTCTAGACGCTCATTAAAAGATTTTAGGTCGCGTTTAAGACTTTTTTTAAGTCCCTCAATCGTCTCGTAGCCAAAACCATAAGATTGTTTAATTATACTTAAGTGTTGCGCTAGGACAGGGTCTTTTGTGGAGATGTTGTAGACCTCTTCCTTTGTAAAATTGTCTTTGTTAAGATGCTCTAGAACTGCTTTTTCAGAAGAGCTCAATTGATTAAGAATCGTATTGTATTGTTGCCTCAGGCGTGCGTATTTACTGCGTTCCCGGCTATATATTCTTTCAGCTTCTTTGTACCTTGGGTGAGCTGTATTCTTTGTTGCTAAAAGCCGTACATATTCTAACTGTTCATTGTTGGCCTCACCCAAAAAGTTCCAACCATTTATGTCGTCAATATAGCCGTTTGCATCGTCATCAATTCCATTGTTTGGAATTTCATCTTCATTGATCCAGATGTTCTCTCTTAAATCTTCATGTGTTATGTCAATCCCAGAATCAATGACTGCCACAACAATTGTTTTGCTTTTTGGTTTAACTAATCTATCATAGGCAAGGTTTAAACTTACTCCAGGAACAGTGTCTTTTTGTAGGTCCAAATGGCTCCAGCTTTTTTCTTCAATGTTGGTTAATGGAGAAAATTTAGAAGGAGTTTTATCTATGTTTTCTATAGGTCTTGAGATAATTGGGGCCGTAGAGCCGCAGCTATTGAACAGGAACACACTAATTATTGTAAGGTGTATAAACGCATTGTTTGGGATTAAGTTTTTCATAATTTTAAAAAATAGAGTTGAAAGAATGGGAAGAATTCAGGCGAACACCTTTTTCAGAATGTTTGACCGTTATAATTTCATTGCGCGCGTCGTGCTCCATAAAAAGATAATAATTTTCTTTGGCGGCTAAATTGAGAAAGGCTTCTTTTTCTTCTAAGGTGATTAGAGGGCGGGTATCGTACCCCATAATAAAGGGCAATGAGACATGGCCTGCAGTTGGCAACAAATCTGCCATAAAACAAAGTGTTTTCTCTTTATATTTCATAATAGGGATCATTTGTTTCTCTGTATGCCCGTTAGCAAAGAACACATCAAAACCAAGCGGGCAGTTTCTTGCAAAACCATTTTCTGCCGAAGCAATGTGTTTTAAATGACCAGATTGTTCAATGGGTTCTATGTTTTCGATTAGAAATGAAGCTTTTTCGCGTTTGTTGGCGTTTTTCGCCCACTGCCAGTGCTCTTTATTACTCCAATAAGTTGCATTCTTAAACGTTAGCTGATAGGCTGTTCTATCGTTGTTCCATTCCACAGCCCCACCACAATGATCAAAATGTAAATGAGTCAGAAATACATCAGTTACATCATCCTTGCTAAACCCGTATTGTGCTAAGGCGCGCTCTACACCTTGTTCACCCCAACGGTAATAGTAGTTAAAGAATTTTTCAGACTGCTTATTGCCCATTCCACTATCAATCAATATAAGCCGATTATCGTTTTCAATTAACAAGCAACGTGCAGCAATATCAATCATGTTGTTATGATCAGCAGGATTCGTTTTTGACCATATAGACTTTGGCACCACACCAAACATAGCGCCTCCATCTAGCTTAAAATTTCCAACATTTAAAGGGTATAATTTCATCAAATTACTTCATAAATAAGGGCAATAAACAACCTTATTTGCCTTTTATTATACTAAATATAAGACATTCGTTAATAACAAAAAAATAAGTTTATTCTTAGTCGTTCAGCTTGAGCACCGCCATAAAAGCCTCTTGAGGAATTTCTACACTTCCTACCTGTCGCATTCGCTTTTTCCCTTTCTTTTGGTTTTCAAGTAGCTTTCGTTTCCTAGAGATGTCACCGCCATAACATTTTGCGGTTACGTCTTTACGTACAGCCTTAACAGTTTCTCTAGAAATAATTTTCGCCCCTATTGCAGCTTGGATAGGAATATCAAACTGTTGCCTAGGGATAAGCTCCTTGAGTTTACCGCACATTTTCCGCCCAATCTTTTGTGCGCTGTCGAGGTGAATAAGTGCTGATAAAGCATCTACAGATTGACCATTAAGTAAAACATCCACACGAACTAATTTTGAAACCCGCATACCAATAGGGCTATAGTCAAAAGAGGCATAACCTTTAGACACGGTTTTTAGGCGGTCATAAAAATCAAAAACAATTTCAGCCAAAGGCATGTCAAAGCTAAGCTCTACGCGCTGGGTTGTAAGGTAAGTCTGATTGGTAATTTGCCCTCTTTTTTCAATACAAAGCGACATAACATTGCCGACAAAATCAGATTTGGTAATAATGGTTGCTTTGATATATGGCTCTTCAATTCGGTCTAATGTAGAGGGGTCAGGAAGATCCGATGGGTTGTTTAACAAGATTAACTCGTCAGGATTCTTTCGGGTGTATGCGTGGTATGATACGTTAGGAACGGTTGTAATTACCGTCATATTAAACTCCCGCTCTAACCGCTCTTGTATGATTTCTAGGTGCAACATACCTAAGAAGCCACAGCGAAAACCAAACCCTAAAGCAGCCGAGCTTTCTGCTTGAAACACCAACGAGGCATCGTTGAGTTGAAGTTTTTCCATAGACCCTCGGAGCTCTTCATATTCTTCCGTATCTACAGGGTATATACCAGCGAAAACCATTGGTTTTACATCTTCAAAACCATCAACAGCTGCGCTTGTTGGGTTTAGAGCGTCTGTTATTGTATCCCCAACCTTAACATCTTTAGCGTCTTTAATTCCTGTAATTAGGTAGCCCACGTCACCTGTTTTAATTTCTTTCTTCGGGGTTTGTGTCAAATTTAAGGTTCCAACCTCATCCGCACCATAGGTTTTGCCAGTTGCAATAAATTTAACCGATTGGTTTTTCTTTATACTACCGCTCACTACCTTAAAATAAGTTTCAACCCCCCTGAAGGAATTGTAAACAGAATCGAATACTAGTGCTTGAAGCGGTTCGTTAGGATCACCCTTTGGGGGTGGAATAAGTTTAATTATTGCCTCTAAAATAGCGTCAATACCTAGTCCTGTTTTGGCACTTGCAGGAATTACATCTTCTGCCTTACATCCTAAAAGGTCGACGATGTCGTCTGTAACTTCTTCAGGATTTGCACTTGGTAAGTCTATTTTATTCAAAACAGGGATTATTTCTAAATCATTTTCTAAAGCCAAATACAAGTTTGATATGGTTTGCGCCTGTATACTCTGAGCAGCGTCAACAACCAATAGCGCACCTTCACAAGCCGCAATAGATCGTGATACTTCATAGCTAAAATCTACATGGCCAGGCGTATCAATTAGATTCAGAGTGTATTGTTCACCATTGTATTCATAATCCATTTGTATGGCGTGGGACTTAATTGTGATTCCCCGCTCACGCTCTAGGTCCATATTGTCTAAAAGCTGGTTTTTCTTTTCCCGATCACTAACAGCGCCTGTAAAGTCCAAAAGACGATCCGCCAAGGTGCTTTTGCCGTGGTCAATATGTGCGATAATACAAAAGTTTCTTATGTTTTTCATCAAGTTGTTTGGCTGCTTATGAGAGCACAAAAGTAGTTAAATTTCTAAGACCATTTAGCTTTGTTTATGCTTGGTGCTTTGTAAGTGCGTTAATTCGGCCTATTGTTTCCTTTTTACCAATATAGAAAACAATATCAAACACATCTACTCCCTCTAAAGCCCCAACAAGAGCAACCCTCAATGGCATCATTATTTTCCCAAAGCCAATGTCTTTACTTTTAATCCAGTCAGATACAGTGGTTTTAATCGATCTTGCAGATTCGTCATTTGCATTTTTTAAAACAGAAACTAGTTCTGTTAAAAGCACACTAGAATCCTCCTTCCAAGCCTTTTTCAGGCTTTTCTCATCATATTCATCAGGCGCTTCAAAGAAGTATTTGCTCAGCTGCCAAAGATCTGGAACAAGATCAGCTCTTTCTTTGATAAGGCCAATAACAAGCTCAACATAGTTTTGGTCTAATCCGTTGAGCACTTTATGAGTGGATATTAATTGTTGCGCTAGTTCTGCATTGGAAGCGCGTTGAATATACTGGTGGTTGTACCATTTAATCTTTTCAGGATCAAAGCGAGCTCCGGCTTTGTTTACGTGGTCAAAATCAAAAGATTCTACAAGTTCATCTAATGAAAAAAGTTCCTGCTCTGTTCCAGGATTCCACCCTAAAAAAGCTAAAAAATTAATTACAGCTTCAGGAAGATAACCACTTTCTTTATATCCGCTTGAGTCTGTGTTGATGTCTTTCCATTTTAAAGGGAAAACAGGAAACCCCAGTTTATCACCATCACGTTTGCTTAGCTTTCCTTTTCCGGTAGGTTTTAAGATTAACGGCAGGTGTGCAAATAGCGGAGCATCCCACTCAAAAGCATCATAGAGCATTTGGTGTAACGCCAAAGATGGTAACCACTCCTCACCTCTAATGACGTGAGAAATAGCCATAAGGTGGTCATCCACAACATTAGCTAAATGATAGGTTGGCATTCCATCTGATTTAAATAATATTTTATCATCAAGAATACTACTGTCTATAGACATCTGACCCCTCACAATATCATTTAGTTTTATAGTCTGCCCCTCAGGTATTAAAAAACGCACAACATAAGGCGCACCACTTTTTATTCTTTGGCTGGTCTCAGCTTCTGTCAAAACCAAAGAGTTTACCAGTCTACCTTTATTTCTGTTGTGCCAGTTGTATATAAAGGTTTTCCCTTTTTCTTCGTGGTTTTTTCGTTCTTTTGCTAAATCATCAGCATTATCGAACGCGTAATAAGCCCTTCCTTTTTTAAGTAATATATTGACGTGCTCTTTGTATATTTTTTTTCGCTCACTTTGTCTATAAGGCCCGCAGTTACCTTCTTTTCCAGGACCCTCCGAAAAGGGGATTTTACACCAATTTAAGGCATTTATAATGTACTCCTCTGCGCCAGAAACATAGCGGTTTTGATCCGTATCCTCGATCCGTAAAACAAAACTTCCCTTGTGTTTTTTAGCAAATAAATAATTAAAGAGCGCGGTGCGTACACCACCGATGTGTAGCGGGCCGGTTGGGCTTGGTGCAAAACGAACGCGAATAGGGTTTTTCATTGAGTGTTGTCTTACTGCAAAGATATATGCCCAAAGTCGAATGCCCAAACAAAAATGCCTTTGCTTTTTTTTACCTTTATTCTTGCTTTATGAGTGTTAATTATTATAGATTTATAGACTAAAAACAGACCTTGGACTATTTTGATGAAATAAGAGAAAAGCTAGAAGCGTTCATCAAGCGCTATTATGCAAGCGCTTTAATAAAGGGTGCCATGCTCTTTTTTTGTTTCGGGCTTTTATACGTTTTATTTTGGTCGTTAATTGAATCATTTTTTTGGTTTTCAGCAACAGCGCGGGCCTTTGTTTTTTGGTCTTTAATTTCTTTTGAGGCCTTTTTGTTTATCAAGTTTTTATTGGCTCCTTTTTTAAGCTTTTTGAGGTTTCGTTCAGGGATTGATCACCAGGAAGCCTCTAAAATTATTGGTGATTTTTTCCCAGAAATCAAGGATAAGTTGTTGAATGTAATTCAGCTAAATTGTCAGCCTCAATCTGAATTTATAAAAGCAACAATTCAGCAAAAAACGCAAGAGTTTAAAAAAATCCCCTTTAAAGGAGCAGTTCGATTTAGTGATAATTTAAAGTATTTGAAATACGCTTTTATGCCTTTATTTGTTATTGGTATAGTTTATGCCTCAGGAAGCCAATCAAATTTTAGAGAGGGGTTAAGCCGTGTGGTCGACTACAAAACACACTATACCCCCCCCGCCCCTTTTAATTTTATTATTATTAATGAGTCGCTCAAAACAATAGAAAAAACACCTTTTTTTCTGAACGTTAAAACAGAAGGGCGTGTTGTCCCTGATAAAGTTGAAATTATTTTTGCAGGGCAATCATATTATCTAAAAAAGGTAGACAACCAATTATTCCAACACAGGTTTTTAAACCCTACAGAGTCTTTAGACTTTAGTCTTTCTTCAGGCGTGACCCAATCACCTTTATATCAGCTTTTAGTGCTAAAGGCTCCAAAAATAGTCAATTCTGAACTACTGATTGATTACCCGACTTACACAAAAATTGGAGATAAAAGGATCTCCAATTTTTCAAATGTTTCTGTTCCTGAAGGCACAACCCTCACTTGGTCGCTAACCGCCCAATCTACTGAAAAAATTACTTTTTCGTCCGCAGAAAAAACTTCAGATTTCACACGCTCGAAAAATAATTTTTCCACAAGCAAACAAGTGTTTTCCGACCTTGCTTATACTATTCAAACAAATAACAGCGAGCTAAAACAGCACGAAACATTATCATTTAATATTCGTGTTAAAAAAGATCAACCCCCAAGCATAAGGGTTATGCAAAAACGCAATAGATCGAATGAAAACACGCTCTATTTTTATGGGCAATTAAGTGATGATTACGGTATCTCTAATCTTGAAATTCAATATTACCCCAAAGGGGACCCCAGCCAGAACAAAACCCACACTATTTTGTTTGACGATAACTCAGAGTTTGTTTATGACTTTCCTAATGATTTAGATGTTTTGCCAGATACAGCTTATGAATTCTATTTTGAAGTTTTCGACAACGATCCATTTCCAAAGCCTAACAGTACTAAAACAGCAGTCTTCACTTATTTGTTTAAAAGTGACAAATCTCTTCAAAATGAGGCGCTTGAAACCCAGAAAAGTGTTGTTCAAGGATTGGAAAAATCGGTCAAGTCATTTGAAAATCAAAACAACCTCATAGATCAGTTTACCAAAGAACAACTTCAGAAGGATAAATTAGGCTTTAATGATAAGCAAAAGATTAGCGCGATATTAAGGCGTCAGAAGCAGCAGGATGATATTTTAAAGCAGTTTAACAAACAAATGGAAAAGACACTAGAGGAGTTTAGCGAGGAGACACCAGACCCTTTGAAAGAAGAATTAATCAAAAGAATCCAACAGCAAAACCAACGCCTTGAAGAGGATGAAATGAAACTCCAAGAACTTGAGCAGCTCGCCAAAAAGATTCAACAAGAGGGGCTCATGGAAAAGTTAAAGAAACTAGGTCAACAAAGTAAAAATAAGCAACGAAGCCTACAACAAATGTTGGAGCTAACTAAGCGTTATTATGTTTCAAAAAAAGCAGAACAACTTAAAAGAAGCTTAGAACAGCTGGCGGATAAGCAACAGGCGCTTTCCAATAGTCAGACCAAAAAACAGCACCAAGATAAAGGTGAGCAAGATGAGTTAAACAAAACATTTGCAAAAATTAAAGAAGCGCTAGATGACCTCCGCAAACAAAATAATTCGTTAAAAACACCGCTTTCGATTCCTGACACACAACACGAAGAGGGGTCTATTCAAAACGATCAGCAAGACGCTAGTAATCTTTTAGAGCAATCCCAGAACACAACTAACCCAATCAAATCTGAACAACAACACACTCAAGCGCAAAAAGCACAAAAGAAAGCTGCACAAAAAATGAACCAACTTGCTCAACAAATGAGCCAAAACATGGCTGGAGGCGCTTCAAAGCAGAACAGTGAAGACGCAGAGGTGCTGCGCCAAATATTAGACAATCTATTAGTTTTTTCTTTTGAACAAGAGGGCTTAATGAATCGATTTGTAAATGCTAATACACAAGCAATCCTCACCCAAAAGCCTATTAAGAAGCAAATGAATCTAAAGACTCATTTTGAGCACATAGACGATAGTCTTTTTATGGTTTCATTGCGGCAACCTATGATTTCAGAATCTATAAACAAGGAAATATCAGATGTTTATTTTAATATTGATAAAGCACTTAATTCACTTTCCGAAAATAGAAACTATGAAGCTACGGCAGCACAGCAGTACGCAATCACATCAACCAATAATTTGGCAAACATATTGAGTGATATTTTGGACAAACTCGAAATGCAACTACAACCTAGCCCAGGCCAGGGTGATGGGGATATGCAATTGCCAGACATCATAATGGGTCAAGAAGATTTACAAAAACAAGCGGAAGAGATGATGAATGGTGAAAAAGAGGGTAAACAAAAACCCGGCAAGCAAGGAGAAAAGCTCAAAGGACAAGGCAAAGGCGATGAGCCTGGATCATCTTCAAAAAATGGCAGAGAATCTGGACAATACAGCGACCCCGAGGAATCTGGACAGTCTTTATTCGAATTATACAAGCAGCAACAAAAGCTACGCCAAGCACTCGAGCGCGCTTTGGAAAAAGAAGGCTTGTCCGGTCAAGGAAAAACAGCCCTGGAGTCAATTAAAAAAATTGAGCAAATGATTGTTAATCAAGGCATTAGCTCGAATTTGATTAAAAAAATGCAGGCCTTAAACTATGAGTTTCTAAAACTTAATGAAGCGGTACTAAACAAGGGACACTCTTCAAAAAGGCAATCCCAAACAAACAAAAAAAGCTTCACACAAGAAGAGCGTTTAACCAAAGAGGAAATCAAGCGCCTTTTTAAATCCGATGAGATTTTAAATAGAAAGCCCTTACCTTTGCGACAGAACATTAAGAAAAAAGTAGAACGTTATTTCAATGCAAAAGATGATCAGTTTTAACAACACAACCACTTTTGATATACCCAACAAATCCAAGATAAAGAAATGGCTGTGTGCTATTTTAACCGAAGAAAGCTTTTCTTTGGGCGAGTTAAATTTTTTATTTTGCGACGACCACCACCTGCACCAACTCAATGTTGAGTTTTTAAACCATGACACCCTAACGGATATTTTAACTTTTGACTACAATGTAGGACAAGAGGTTTACGGCGATGTTTGTATTTCTGTTGACCGTGTTGTTGAGAATGCGAAAGACTTCAACACTAGCGCCCTAAATGAGTTACACCGCGTGATGGCTCATGGGGTATTACACCTTTGTGGATACAAAGACTCTACAGAGCATCAAAAAAAACAAATGCGCCAAAAGGAAGACCACTACCTTTATAAGTTTGAATTAATCAGATAAGCGTATATTTGCACAAAATTGTTCCACGTGGAACATAATTCGATACAAATGTTCGATAAAGTTTATGATGTAATTGTTGTAGGAGGTGGACACGCTGGGAGTGAAGCCGCTGCTGCTGCTGCTAATATGGGCAGCAATACGCTATTGGTTACCATGAACCTACAAAATATTGCACAAATGTCATGCAACCCAGCAATGGGCGGTATTGCAAAAGGTCAAATAGTTCGAGAAATTGACGCCCTTGGCGGATACAGTGGAATTGTTAGTGACACTTCCGCAATACAGTTTAAGATGCTTAACAAATCAAAGGGACCGGCAATGTGGAGCCCAAGAGTGCAAAGCGACCGTATGCGGTTTGCGGAAGACTGGAGAATGCTTTTAGAGCAAACCCAAAACTTAGATTTCTATCAAGATATGGTCATTGGCCTTCTTATTAAGGGCGAGCATGTTGTTGGTGTAAAAACATCTTTAGGACTAGAAATAAAGTCCCGAAGCGTGGTGCTCACCAATGGAACGTTTTTAAACGGACTCATACATATTGGGGATAAAAATTTTGGCGGAGGACGTGCTGGTGAACGTGCTGCAATAGGGATTACAGAACAGCTGATTGATTTGGGGTTTGATTCAGGACGAATGAAAACAGGCACCCCGCCTCGTGTTGATGGGCGCTCATTAGATTTCTCTAAGATGATTGAACAGCCTGGCGATGTTACCCCCCAGAAATTTTCATACTTAGAAACAACCAAACCACTTAAAAACCAACGCTCTTGTCATATGACACACACGAGCACAGAAGTTCATAACCTATTGAAGGAAGGCTTTGATCGCTCACCAATGTTCAATGGTAGAATTCAAAGTATTGGGCCAAGGTATTGCCCTTCAATTGAAGATAAAATCAATCGGTTTTCTGGAAAGGACAGACATCAAATTTTCGTAGAACCTGAGGGCTGGAATACGGTTGAATATTACATCAATGGATTCTCCACTTCCTTGCCAGAAGACATTCAATACAAGGCCTTAAAGGCGGTCAAAGGTTTTGAGCAGGTTCGTTTTTTTCGCCCTGGCTATGCTATCGAATACGACTACTTCCCGCCAACTCAACTAACCTACTCTCTAGAAACAAAGTTAATAAAAGGGTTGTTCTTCGCAGGTCAAATAAACGGCACAACTGGCTATGAGGAAGCAGCATCCCAAGGGCTTATGGCTGGAATCAATGCCAGTCTCAGCGTCCAAGATAAAGCGCCATTTATCTTGAGAAGAGATGAGGCTTATATTGGTGTCCTCGTAGATGATTTAATAACCAAGGGGACTGAAGAGCCTTATAGAATGTTTACATCTCGTGCAGAATACCGCACCCTTTTACGTCAAGACAATGCTGACTTAAGACTTACCCCAAAAGGATACGACTTAGGAATTGCCAGCCTTGCGCGGCTCGAACGTATGGAGCGAAAACACAATCAGTCTAAAGACTTCGTTTCCTTTTTCAGAAAGCAGAGCGTTAAACCCGAAGAGGCTAATCCGGTATTGGAGTCTAAAAGCTCATCTCCTATTAAGCAATCAGACAAGATGTTTAAAATCTTTTCTAGACCCAACATAACAATAGATGATGTTCGAAAGTTTCAGGCTGTAGAGGACTATATTAACAATCATAACCTCAACGATGAGGTTATCGAGCAAACAGAAATTCAGATTAAGTATTCTGGTTATATTGAAAAGGAAAAGAACAATGCCGACAAGCTAACTCGCCTTGAATATGTCAAAATCCCCAAAGAATTTGATTATGCACAGGTTAAATCGATGAGTTATGAGGCTCGAGAAAAACTGCACGCGGTTCAGCCAGCCACAGTAGCTCAAGCTTCTCGTATAAGCGGTGTGTCGCCCAACGACATATCCGTTTTACTTGTTTTCTTGGGGCGATAGTCAGTATATTTTATATTTTTGTTCCACGTGGAACACATGAACGAAAGCAACACATTTTTTATAAAAACAAAAGATTTTTCTGTAAGTGGAGAGGATTTTGAATTGCACTACAACAAGGCAAAAGATATGCTGTTGACCACCCCCTCCCCTGCAAAAAAAGATTTAGCGGACTATTATGACAGCAGTCAATACGATTCTCACACAACACAGAAACGAAGTGTGTTTGATTGGGCTTACTATATTGTACGTGGGTATACACTAAAAAGAAAGGTGCGCTTGATTTCTCAATTTAAGGTCCAAAAGAAAACGCTTTTAGATTATGGAGCAGGGGTTGGGAGTTTCGTTCGCGTGGCTAGAAAATCTGGATGGGATAGTGTAGGGGTTGAAGCTTCAAAACAAGCACGCTCAGCAGCAAACCAAGCGCTACCAGAATCGGTTTTTAAGACTGAATGGGTCAAGAAATTACCTTCTAAAAGCCAATCAATAATCACGCTTTGGCACGTTCTAGAGCATCTGCCCAACCTTAACTCAAGCATTCAGGAATTTAAACGGCTATTGGCTGACGATGGTCGACTCATTGTGGCGGTTCCTAATTATAAAAGCTACGACGCCAAATACTATAAAGCGTTTTGGGCAGCTTATGATGTGCCAAGACATTTGTGGCATTTTTCTCCAAAATCAATTGCACGACTTTTTTCCCAATTTGATTTTGAGTTAGAGTCTACTCATCCTATGCTTTTTGACGCTTACTATGTGAGCTTATTGTCCTCTAAAAATAAACATGGAAGAATGAAAATCATAAATAGCCTATGGACTGGATTCAAGTCTAACCTCCTGGCAAAACAGAGCGGTGACTATTCATCATTGATTTACGTCCTGAAAAGAGCAGAAAACTAATTTAAGGCGCCTTATTCGCTTTTTTACACTCAAGCCACCCTACCACCATGGCCGCAGATCAAAAACCCTTAAAAAGCAGCTTATTAAACCAACAAGCAATAATTTTTAAATATAATAAAAACAAAAACGATAGATTTACCTTATTGTCTATGTTCCGGCTTTTGGTGGAGAAGTCTAGTGAGTTTTATAGACAAATCCGTAAACACGATTTTACCATTTGCATTTCGCTCAATGTGGTGTATAGCGCTCTCAAGTTCAGAACAAATTTTTTCAATATTTTGAGCGTCAATGAAAGGAGCAAATTTTTTCAACGAAAAGCTTTGATCTAAAAGCTCAAAATGAACGAGATCTAAAGCGCCATAATTTAAAAGCAAGGCCTGTCGGAAAAATTCTAAACTGTAGCCTAAAAACAGTTTTTCTTTCTCTCTGCCCAATTTAGCTATTGCTTCACTCCATTCCATTAATCTGACAATCGATTTTTTATTTGTCTTTGCTTGAAATGCCGTGCGAACCCAATCAATAAATAGTGCCTCAAATTGACTTATTTGATCCCCTTGATCAATCAATTTCAGCGCTGTATTAAAATTCCCCTCAGACCGATGTGCAATTTGTTTAGCTATTGAATTGTCTAATTTTTTAATTTTTATAAGTGCATTTGTAATTTGAATTTCGGTTAGTGGGCGCAGGTGCACAGACTGACAACGCGACTGAATCGTTTTCAATAAAGCATCTTCTTGTTCCGAAATGAGGATAATATTTGTTTTTTCATTTGGTTCTTCAAACCATTTTAGCAGTTTGTTTCCGCACTCAGGATTCATTTTTTCCGCATGCCAAATAATCAACACCTTGTTACCGCCCCCAAATGATTTTAAAGCCAAGGTTTTAATTATTGCTTGGGCTTCATCAACCGTAATTAGCCCTTGTTTGTTTTCTGCCCCAATAGCCGTATACCATTGATTAAGGTCTCCGTAAGGGTTTTCCGTTATAAAGGTTCTCCATTCTTTAATATAGTCTTTAGAAATTAGGGTTTTGCTTGGAGATCTTTTTACCACAGGGAAAAAGAAGTGTATATCTGGATTTTCTAGAGGGTTGATGTGTTGTTTTGGGTTTTCTGACTGCAACAATAAGGAAGCATAAGCAATTGCAAGCGGTAGTGCGCCTAAGCCGTCTTTTCCTACAAAAAGTTGCGCATGAGGTGCGCGTCCAGAACTAATGTTTTGTTGTAAAAAAGATTTAAGTTGTTCTTGTCCAATGATATCCTCAAAAGTCATCTTACAAATATAATTTATTTAAATCATCAAATTATAGTTTAAATTAGTTTTTAAGACCCCTATTCTATTTTATTCACACTAAAGAAATATGTACCTTTGGGCTTTAAAAATTAATAAGACCAACCAAAAGACACCCACAAATGAGCACATTAAAAGAGTTTAATTTTAAAAATAAAAAGGCCTTAATTCGCGTAGACTTTAATGTGCCTCTTGACGAAAACCTTCAAGTCACTGATGATACTAGAATTCAGTCTGCCAAAAACACAATTTTTAAGGTTTTGGAAGATGGGGGAAGCTGTGTTTTGATGTCTCACTTAGGCCGTCCAAAATCAAATGAACCTGAGTATTCTTTAAAGAATATTGTCCCAGTAGTGGAAGATATTTTAGGCGTTCAGGTTTTGTTTGCCGATGATTGTGTAGGAACAGAAGCCGCACAAAAGGTAAAGGCGCTACAAACAGGGCAAGTTTTACTTTTAGAGAACCTGAGATACCACGAAGAGGAAAAAGAAGGGGATACATCTTTTGCTCAAGCATTGTCAGAGCACGGAGATATTTATGTAAACGACGCCTTTGGAACAGCCCACAGGGCACATGCCTCGACGAGTAAAATTGCTCAATTTTTTCCTAAGAATAAATGTTTTGGTTTTCTATTGGAACAAGAAATAAAAAGCATAGACAAAGTAATGACATCTGGTGAAAAACCTGTACTTGCAATTTTGGGTGGTGCTAAAGTTTCTTCTAAAATTACTATCATTGAAAATATTCTCGATAAAGTTGATCACCTCATAGTCGGCGGCGGAATGTCCTTCACTTTTATAAAAGCACAAGGCGGCTCAATAGGAGACTCAATATGTGAAGATGACAAAATGGATTTAGCCCTTGAAATTTTAAAATCAGCAAAAGAAAAAAATGTCCAACTCCACCTTCCTGTAGATGTTTTAGCGGCAGATGATTTCAGTAATAGCGCTAACACTAAAGTGGTAGATATTACAAGCATCCCTGTTAATTGGCAAGGTTTAGATTGTGGTCCTAAAACCAAATCAATATTTCATGAGGTAGTACAACAATGCAAAACTATTCTTTGGAACGGGCCATTAGGGGTTTTTGAATTAGACAACTTTTCAACAGGAACAATAGCATTAGGCGACTCCATATCTGAGGCCACAAAAAAGGGTGCATTTTCACTTGTAGGCGGAGGCGATTCCGTAGCCGCAGTTAAACAATTCGGTTTTGAGCAGAAAGTGAGTTATGTAAGTACAGGAGGAGGAGCAATGTTAGAGAGCCTAGAAGGGAAAATTTTACCCGGAATTGCAGCAATTAGAAACCACTAAAAAGCGCAGCAATGTCTAGAATATTGGCTTTTTTTGTTTTTTTGTTTCCTCAATTTTTTTACGGGCAATCGTCTCTATATGATCAAGAAAAGATACGTATAGACAGTTTTGCTATTGAACTAAAAGATTACAAATCAGCTCTTCTTTATGATGCCGAATGGCGCAAAGAATTTTTGCACCAGAGCGCCCTTGATACGATCACAGACGTCTCAAATCAAAGCACTACACAAGCGCCCACGGCGTCTTATTTAGATACGGATACGTTAAAGTTGCGTTTAATGCGATTAGACGCAAAAACTCCTTTTCACATCAACTACAACCCTGCTTTAGAAACACTCATAAGGAAGTACCTTAGGGAGCGAAAACCACCTTATGAGCGGCTGATGCAATTAAGCAGATACTATTTTCCACTCTTTGAAGAAGTCTTCGACAGAGAAGGTATACCATTGGAAATAAAATACTTAGCGGTTGTAGAGTCTGGACTAAGGCCCACCGTAAAATCTAAGCCGGGCGCAACAGGCCTTTGGCAGTTTATGTTTTCTACGGGCAAATATTACAATTTAGAAGTCAGTAGCTATGTTGATGAGCGTTGTGACCCAGTACGTTCGACAATAGCCGCAGCACAGTATTTGAAGTCATTGTACAAGGTGTTTAAAGACTGGGATCTAGCGCTTGCCGCTTACAATTCCGGACCAGGAAATGTAACAAAAGCAATCCGACGATCTGGCGGGTACACTAATTATTGGAACATCCGTCCTTTTTTACCTAGAGAAACAGCGGGCTATCTACCTGCATTTTACGCTACTATGTATCTTTTTGAATATGCTTCCGAACATGGTTTTAATGTTGAAAGAGCGCAAATACCGCAGGCACAAACGGATACTATTCGCATTGCCAATACGATAAGTCTAAGGCAAGTTTCAGAGATTATAGATATAGACTTACAAACCTTAGAGTTTTTAAACCCGTCTTATAAACTCGGTATTATTCCATTTGTTGAAGGCAAAAATTATGAATTAAGACTTCCATTAGAAACAATTGGCGCGTTTGTAAGTAATGAGGAGGCTATTTATGCCTATGCCGCGCAAGAATTTGAAAAACGCGAAAAACCATTACCGAAGTTTTTCAAGCTTGATACCAAAATCAGGTATAAAATTAAAGCAGGGGATTATTTAGGTAAAATTGCCAACAAATTTGGTGTTCGAATTAGCCAAATTAAGCAATGGAATGGATTACAGTCAGATCAATTAAAAGTTGGAGATCGACTAACGATTTTCACTAGAAATCCTCAAAGTAAATCAGAAGAACGATCAGAACCGTCAACCAAAAAAGGGGACAGCACACAGGTCTATGAAGTGCTAAAAGGAGATTCTTTGTGGAGTATTTCCAAAAAGTTTTATGGAGTTTCTGTAGAAAAGTTAAAAAAATGGAACGGTATTAGCAGTGATGAACTAAAACCAGGAATGAAATTAATAATTTCAAACCAAAACAACCTATAACATGCGCCTATTTATAAACATATTTGTTGTATCACTTATCCTTTTTTCGTGTAAAGAGCGGGCAGACAAAAGAGTGTATAAACCTGATTCTTCTGGAAACATCAATAGTCTTTTAGTGGTTGTTGATGATGATTTGTGGGCTACAAGCGTCGGCGTTGCAATTAGAAGCCGTATTGGTGCCGAAGTATATGGTTTGCCACAAATAGAACCCCAATTTGATTTACGCCAAGTACCTCCACCTGTTTTTTCAGACTTTGTCCGCATGAATAGAATTGTTTTTAAGGTACAACGATCAGAAGAAAGCACAGTGAAGTTTTACACCGACCCCTATGCAACTCCACAAAAAATGATCTTGGTCAGTGGCCCATCTCCTCAGACTATGGTTGAACTCATTGAAAAAAACGGGTCTAGAATTCTGAATGAATTTAAAAAGGTTGAACTTAAAGAAAGACAACGAAGAACAAAAAAATCACTATTTAACACGGACGCAATAGAGTCATCTTTAGGGGTAAGTATAACCCTTTCCTCAGTGTATAGAATAGCAAAAAATGAAGAAAACTTCTTTTGGGTTAGAAGAGACACAAAAACGGGAATTATTAGTTTATTAATTTACAGCCTCCCGTTGCAAGACTTTACTTCAAAAGAGGCATTTTCTCAACGCGTTATACAAATAAGAGATTCGGTAGCAAAACAGCATATTCCAGGACCAATAGAAGGGAATTATATGACTACCGAAATGGCGTATACCCCCTTTTCTGTCTTAACAGAATCAGAGAACACAAAGGTTTTGGAAACAAGAAGCTTGTGGAAGGTAGAGGGGGCATTTATGTCTGGCCCCTTCATTAATTATGCGTTTTTAGACAAAAAGAACAATAGAATGCTTGTCGCTGAGGGTTTCGTTTACGCACCATCAGAACCCAAAAGAGATTATATTTTTGAATTAGAATCCATTATAAAGTCAATAAAGATTCAATAAAAAACCCCAGAAAAGTTCTGGGATTTTATTTATTTTTTCTCTTCGTCTTTTTTCTCGGTGTCCTCTTCTTGGCTTGCTTTTTTAAATTCTTTTATTCCGCCGCCTAATCCTTTCATAAGTTCGGGGATTTTTTTCCCTCCAAACAATAAAAGAACAACAACGACAACAAGTACGATTTGCATTGGGCCAAAAGCCAGAGGTAGTATAAACAGGTCCATAATTATTGTATTTATAAAGACAAAGTTAAGAATTATCCATTAATTAAATTACTTAAATAAAAATATTAGTAAAAGAGTTCTGTAGTATACCTATAATTTTTATTTAATTTTGCTGTTGATGAAATATCCAAAAACAACTAAGAAATCGCGGCAGAAGAAACTTACTAAAAAGCTGTTGCATAAATACAGATTGGTCGTTCTCAATGAAGACACATTCGAGGAGCGTTTCGCCATGAAGCTTACACGCTTGAATGTTTTTATTTACGGATCGTTGTTTGCGCTACTTCTCATCGGCTTCACAACCGTTTTTATTGCTTTTACTCCTATTCGTGAGTATATTCCAGGCTACACTTCCCCAACACTACAAAAACAAGCGATTGCACTGGAGCAAAAAACAGATTCTTTGATGCGCGTCACCAAAATGAATGAACGATTTATAGCTTCAATAAAAGATGTTTTAAGCGGCCAGACATCCTCAGAGACAATTAATAAAGACTCTATTTATGCTGCAGTGGCTTCTGAGGTTGACCCCCAAAATCTAAACCCTTCACAGGCAGATTCAATTCTAAGAAACAAGGTTGAGAATGAAGATAAATACAATCTTTTTGAATCGGCAAAATCACTTAAAAACTTTGTTTTTTTTCCGCCGGTAAAAGGAACAGTAAGTTCAGAGTTTAATCTTGAGGAACAGCACTATGCAGTCGATATAGCTGTTCCCAAAAACACACCGGTTAAGGCAGCAGCAGACGGTAGGGTAATCTTTGCTTCTTGGACATCAGACTCAGGGTTTGTACTTATAATCGACCATGACAACCAATTAATTACTGTATATAAACACAATGCTTCGCTAATAAAAGCCCAAGGAGAATTGGTTAAAGCAAGGGAAGTAATCGCAATTTCTGGTTCATCAGGAGAGTTAAGCACAGGACCCCACTTACATTTCGAGTTGTGGAGCGACGGGAACCCAATCGACCCTCTTTCATTTATAGATTTTCAGCTTTAAAACATGACATCAATAAAATCATTTTTTGCAAAGATATTTGCTGCGCAGGTAACCAAAAAAATTAATGCTTGGGCAAGTGATCCTATTGCCACTCAACAAAAAGTTTTCGAACATCTAGTTCGCACAGCGAAGCATACGACTTTTGGGAAAGACCATAATTTCAGTGTACTAAAAAACCACGATGATTTTGTAAAAAACATTCCTGTACGGGATTATGAAAAACTAAAACCCTATGTTGATCAAGTTATTGCTGGAGCCCCAGACATTTTATGGCCAGGGAAGCCACTTTATTTTGCCAAAACATCAGGCACCACCTCTGGCGCAAAATATATTCCTATTACGGCCCCTTCTATAAAGGCGCAAGTAGAAGCTTCACGAAATGCAGTTTTAATGTATATTAACGAAACGGGTAATTCAGCCTTTGTTGATGGCAAATGGATTTTTCTCCAAGGAAGTCCAGTTTTGGACGAAAAGAACGGCATTAAACTCGGGCGCTTATCAGGAATTTCAGCACATTATGTTCCGTCTTATTTACTTAAAAATAGAATGCCTAGTTGGGATACAAATTGCATTGAGGATTGGGAAACAAAAGTCGATGCAATTGTCGAAGAGACTTTAGAGGAAAACATGACAGCCATTGCTGGAATTCCGTCTTGGGTACAGATGTACTTTGAAAAATTAGTTGAAAAGAAACAGGAAAAAGTTGGCTCCATTTTTAAGAACTTTAACCTTTTTATTTTTGGCGGTGTCAATTTTGAACCTTACAGATCAAAATTTGAAAACTTGATTGGAAGAAAGGTAGATAGCGTTGAGCTTTATCCTGCAAGTGAAGGTTTTTTTGCATTTCAAGACCGACAGAACCAAAAAGGCTTGTTATTGCAATTAGATTCTGGTATTTTTTATGAATTTATTGAAGCAGATAATTTCTTTGAAAAGGCTCCGAAACGCATAACGCTGAAAGACGTTCAGTTAGGGGTTAACTATGTTATTATCATTTCAACCAACGCTGGTCTTTGGGCCTACAACATTGGCGACACAGTTCAGTTTACATCCTTATCTCCGTATAGAATTATTGTTAGCGGCCGAATCAAACATTTTATTTCTGCTTTTGGCGAGCATGTGATTGCAAAAGAAGTTGATCAAGCCCTAACGACAGCTGTAAAAGCATCCAATGCAAGGGTCACTGAGTATACTGTTGCCCCACAAATTACACCAGCAGACGGCCTCCCATATCACGAATGGTTTATTGAGTTTGAAAAAGAGCCCGAAGACATGGCTCTATTCAATCAAACCATAGACGACGCTCTTCAAGAGCAGAACGCTTATTACAAAGACCTTATTACAGGCAAAGTATTACAGCAACTGCATATAAAAAAGGTTAAAAAAGGGGGCTTTAAAAGTTATATGAAAACCATTGGTAAATTAGGAGGGCAAAACAAAATACCTCGCCTATCTAACGACCGAAAAATAGCCGAAAGCCTCTTGGATGCCGATCTCATCAATTAATGTATATTTGCATGTAAATGATTACAAACCCCACAAATAGCCTAAACCGAAAACGTGCACAAGAAAGTTCTCACGCCATACAGCGCATGTACATTACCATGCGCCACTTATTCAGCCGAGGATTTTACAAACCGATGGGTGTTTCTGGGTCTACCTTATGCCAGGCACTTTTATCTTTGAGACCTGAAATTTACGGCACTATAGCCGAAGAAAAAACGGAACTACAGGGCTTGTTGTATGTCGTAGACCGCCTTCCAATAGGAATCGAGCAATGTTCACATATAAACCTAACTAGCGCTGAAGGGTTCGGCGGATCGCATTTTGAAGTGATTGTACCCGCAAAACGCAGAAGAAACTGTTACCGGATTGATTTTGAGCAAATGAACATTGAAATTACTCGGGGGCGCTCAGAAATTTATGATATTTTAACTCATCTTACATTTCTATATATTGAGTCGCACAAGATTGCTCATCAAGTTACAATAGACGAAAAAGGAAAGACAACTAGAGATTGGCAAAAACTTGAAGCCGCAATCACAACTGAAAAAAAATTAAGTAAAAAAGCACGCGAAATAGCGGTGTCTCATACAGCAAACATTTTAGGCCGAACATTTGAAGAGATTTTGGCAGTATATGATGCTTTTGCAACAGACAAACAACCCGATCATTTTTTACATCTTATTTATTGGCTTGGGAAGCGTGCCATTAGTGAAATTATTGATCAAGATAAACGTATCATCACTTTCAGTCCAGTTTTAAGAGAACGTTTAGGTCATCATATTTATGGAGAGCAATGGGCTAATACTATAAAAAACATTCTGGTAAAACAGCAGCTCATCACACGCCCAATACATATTATTTCGGCTAACTTGCATAGTGTTATGAATGCACTTTACGCGCCAAAAGCACTTCAGAAACCAGCTAAAAGCAACGATATTTTCACTATTTATGAGCAATTAAGCGCGAGCGAAAGCTCGGCTACACGCAATAAAATCAAGCAGTTAGCGTTGAAAGAGGGGATGATATATATAGAAGACAAATCGGGCACAAATATAGATGTTCAGCTTATTGATACGGCAAAGGTTGACTTTACACAGAACACCAATCTTTCTGGCGCAGCAACAGCGAACAACGCTCCTGTCCTTATTGTCATGGATTACGCTTTTGGTGAACAGGCTTATGAAACAATTGACGAACTGTTAAAACCCTACAAGCCAAAGACAAAAACTTATTTTTTAAATGTAGATTCGATATCTGTGATGGGGAAAGCCGGTATTTTAGATGGTGGCAAAGGGGATATTATGATTCCTTCAGCGCACATATTTGAAGGCACAGCAGATAATTATCCTTTTAAAAATGAACTGAAAAGGCGAGATTTTGAGGGCCAGAATGTTGATGTTTATGAAGGCGCAATGGTAACTGTTTTAGGCACCTCCTTACAAAACAAGGAACTTTTAAGGTTTTTCCATGAATCCACTTGGGACGTCATTGGCTTAGAAATGGAAGGCGTTCATTATCAGAAAGCGATTCAATCTGCTTCAAAAATAAGAAATAGTATTTCGTCAGATGTCAAGGTACGCTATGCTTATTACGCCAGCGACAACCCTCTTGAAACGGGCAGTACTTTAGCTTCGGGTGGTTTAGGCCTTTCAGGGGTCCGCCCAACATACGTTATTACACATCAGATCTTAAAACAAATTTTAAATTAATACATCAAATATGAGTACCGCAAGCAACCCCCAACCCTCAGAAGAAGTCGATTTAGGCCAACTTTTCAAAATAATTGGAAATGGATTCCGCAGCCTTTTTCAGTTTATAGGCTCTATTTTTAAGCAGCTTTTTTTAGCTTTTGTTTGGTTAGTGTTTTTCTTAAAAAAACGCGCTATCATACTTTTAATTGCTGCAGCTGTTGGTTTAGCATTAGGATTGGTTTTAAACAAGACCTCTCTTCCAATTTATAAGTCCTCGATTTCGGTAAAACAAAATTATCCTACAGGCCAAAATTTGTACGGCTCTATTGAATATTACAATGGACTTTTGAAAGATAGAGATTACGAAGTTCTTGGTCGTGTTTTAGGAATTGGAGAGGACGTTTCTAATGAAATTGTTGAATTTAGCATAGAGCCTATCATTACAGACAATGACAGAGTTGTTATGTTTGATCAGTACATCACAGAATTAGATTCATTAGCGGCATCAAAAGTGGAGTACGAGGATTTTATTGACAACATCGAAGATTACAAGCACAGGAATCAACAAATTAGCATCAAGTCTACGACTAGAGTAAACTTCAAGTCTGTATTTGCAAATATTGTTGATAATATTAATTCCAATTCTTTTTTCAAAAATGAAAAGGCAAAAGATATTTTTGAGCTTGAGGAGAGCAAACTAGCAATTGAAAAGGCCTTAGTCCAATCGGACTCCTTACAGCGAACGTACAAGCGCGTTTTGGAACAACAGATGGATGCTAAATCGGGCGCTGAAATTGGGATTACGTTCGAGGGGGATAACGACATAGATAAAACCCGAGAATATGACTTGTACCTCAATGATATTGAATTAAGAAAAGAGCTTGTTGACATTAACCGCCGATTGAACGATATCGAAAATATAGTTGATGCGATCTCTAGCAAACAAGAAAGTGGTTTTGTGGATAACACAAAAGAAATGTTAGGGATGAAGTTGAGCTCTAGAAATTATTATCCAGCCTTGTTTTTTATTCTCGCTTTTGTAGTACTATTAGGCATGGAGTTTTTTAAGTTTATTGAAAAATATAAGCCAGAACAATAGAGTTTGCAGCAAGTTAATACACCTTTATGAAATTACATCCTACACCTTTAAACGGTTGTATTGTTCTAACCCCTACTATTTTTCCAGACCAAAGAGGACATTTTTATGAGTCTTATAACAAAGGCGTTTTTGACGAAGTTTTGGGGTATGAAGTTAATTTTGTTCAAGACAATGAATCCTTCTCAACAAAGGGAACGCTCCGAGGATTACATTTTCAAAAAGGGAATCATGCTCAAGCTAAATTAACTCGAGTTGTTCAAGGCACTGTTTTAGATATTGCAGTAGATCTTCGTGAGAACTCAACAACTTTTGGAACACACTTTTCTATAGAACTGTCGTCAGAGAACAAAAAGCAATTGTTTATTCCAAGAGGTTTTGCGCACGGATTTGTAGTGCTGAGCGATACAGCTATTTTTTCGTATAAATGTGATAATTACTATCACAAGGCGTCTGAAAGAGGAATTATTTATAATGACCCGACTCTAAATATTGATTGGAAATTTACTAATGACCAATTACAACTGTCTGAAAAAGATTTAGAACTTCCTCAATTTAAATCATTGTAGTTATGATTAAAATTTTGGTAATAGGTGGTAATGGGCAGCTCGCCCAATGTTTAAAGGATGTTGTAAAACACCAGGGTGAATTAGATGTAGATTTTCAGGATCTTCCAGACTTAGATATCACCAATAAGCAGCAACTAGAGTCATACTTTTCAAATAATGAATTAGACTATTCTATCAATTGTGCGGCTTACACCGCAGTCGATTTAGCAGAAGAACAAAGCGATTTTGCCTATGCAGTCAATGCAGAGGGGCCTAAAAATTTGGCTGAGCTTTGTCAGAAACACCAAGTCACGCTGATTCATATTTCCACCGATTTTGTGTTGGATGGCCAAAAGAGAACACCTTACTTAGAAACAGAAGTACCTAACCCACTAGGTGTGTATGGTGCAAGTAAATTGAAAGGTGAACGCAATATACAGGAGTTTATGGAGGCCTATTTTATTGTACGTACGTCGTGGCTGTACTCAGAATATGGGAATAACTTTATGAAAACTATGTTGAAACTTTCAGAGACGCGAGAGGAGATCAGTATCGTTTCCGATCAAATAGGATCTCCAACATATGCAGGGGATTTGGCGGAAGCTATAATAAAAATAGTTCTATCTTCGTCTACAAGTTATGGGGTTTACCATTACAGTAATTCAGGTGCGATTTCATGGTATGATTTTGCGGTAGAAATTTTTAAACAGTTTGGCAAGACTATTGAAGTTAAACCCATCAAAACAAAAGACTATCCAACCGCAGCAAAGCGGCCAAAATATAGTGTTTTGGATACAACAAAAATTAAAAATAACTTTTATTGTACAATAAATGATTGGCAGGGAAGTTTAAATAAAATTACACAAATAGTTGCCAATTCTTAAACAGAATTATTAAGCGCCCTTTGTGAAATCAAACAAAAAAAATAAGCAATGAAAAAACATTGGACACCTGGCTATATTTT
>JAQCJC010000017.1 GCA_027593245.1 Bacteroidota bacterium
TAAGCCCATTCTTGACCTATTCTATAATATTGATTTATTTTTAGCCATTTTTTCAACAACTTCTTTGTCTTGTCTAGATTTAATTTATTTTTATCTCTGACTATAAGGTTGTGACCACTTGTATGTGTCGCTTTTATTACAAATTTTTCAGGCAATTCATCGAATTTAATTTCATTGACATCATCAAATACCCCATAAAATGTATTTAAAAATTGACTTCCGATTTTTTCCTCAACAAACGCTCTAACGGCAAATTTATCAACCAGTTTGTTCAATAACTTTGGTCTGTAAAAAACTTTATACCAAGCAATTTTTTCAGTAAAGTCTTTTGGGTTATTTAGATCTAATTTGTTTCCTGAAAAATATTCATAATGAATCTTTACATACAATCTTGAAGGTAAAAAACGAACCTTTCGCAAATGTCTTAAGAAGAAACGTCTTAGCTTATAAATCATTTAAAATGGTTTATGTAAAGATAGAATATTTTAAAATAAGATAGTCAGTTCAACATTCATAATCCTATAATACTATAACGAGTAAAGTATTCTGTTTTTTTCTAATTTAAACCGCTACACTATGCGTTCTTAGCGCATCATTTAGCGATGTTTTTTTATTCGTACTCTCTTTACGTTTTCCAATAATTAAAGCACAAGGTACATTAAAATCACCAGCAGGGAATGATTTGGTATAACTACCTGGAATTACTACAGAACGGGACGGTACAATACCTTTCAATTCTACTGGATCAGTACCAGTAACGTCTATAATTTTTGTAGATCCCGTAAGGACTACATTGGCGCCCAGAACAGCTTCTTTTTCAACACGAACCCCCTCAACGACAATACAACGAGAGCCAATAAAGGCGTCATCCTCTATAATAACCGGAGCGGCCTGAAGAGGTTCTAAAACTCCACCAATTCCGACACCACCAGAGAGGTGAACATTCTTTCCAATCTGCGCACAACTACCAACTGTAGCCCATGTGTCTACCATAGAGCCTTCATCTACATAAGCACCAATATTCACATAACTGGGCATCAAAATGGTACCTTTTGAAATGTAGGCACCGTGGCGAGCGACAGCATGAGGAACGACACGAATACCTTTGGCTTTGTAATCTTTTTTTAATGGAATTTTATCATGAAATTCAAATGGTCCTACTTCGATTGTTTCCATGGTTTGAATTGGGAAGTACATAACCACAGCTTTTTTTATCCATTCATTTACTTGCCACCCTGTTG
Source organism: Bacteroidota bacterium (assembly GCA_027593245.1). GTDB lineage: Bacteria > Bacteroidota > Bacteroidia > Flavobacteriales > Flavobacteriaceae > UBA3537. The sequence continues at coordinate 1,242 of JAQCJC010000017.1, forward strand.
CTGTAGGTTCAGCAACGCGCAGACTTCCAATATCTAATAACGAGATAATTTCCCGTATTGTAGCTTGTGTTTTTTCTTCTTTGAGTAGTGCGCGGTTGTCCCAAGCGGCTTCGATGGTTTGCTGTAATGCGTGCATGTAATTTAATTTTAAATGACAAATATAGAGCATATTTAAAAAAACGCATGTAGATTAAAGTCAGTTTTTATAAAATATATTATTTATATGCTTCCTAATTATATGAAATTGTATTTTTGTTGAAATGGGTATAATCATTGCACTAGATTTTGGAAAAAAACGTACTGGGATAGCAGTAACAGATCCACTGCAGCTAATTGCTTCTGGACTGACAACCGTCGATACTAATAGCCTTTTAGTATTTTTAAAAGAGTATTGTGCCAAATATGAAGCAGATTGTTTTGTTGTTGGCCTACCAAAACAAATGAATAATAAGCCATCTGAAAGTGAACCAATAATACAAATATTTTTAAAAAAATTAAATAAAATTTTTCCTGATATACCTGTCGAAAGAGAAGATGAACGTTTCACCTCAAAAATGGCTTTTCAAACGATGCTCGATAGCGGGATGAAGAAAAAGAAACGTAAAGATAAAGCTATTGTCGACGAAGTTAGTGCTACACTTATTTTGCAGTCGTACTTGAACCGTAAATAATTAGGCTTAGGTTATTTTATAAAATTTGAGAGTTGTATTTTTGGCAATAAAATAATTAAAGAATGATATTGCCAATAGTTGCATATGGAGATCCTGTTTTAAAAAAAAGAGCTGCAGAAATAACAGCAGATTATACAGATTTACAATCTCTTATAACCAACATGTACGAAACCATGTATGGCGCCTATGGTGTAGGATTGGCTGCTCCACAAATTGGATTATCTGTTCGAATATTCTTAGTTGATACAGCCCCTTTTGCTGAAGATGAGTCGTATTCCGAAGCTGAACGAAAAGCACTCAAATCGTTTAAAAAGACATTTATTAATCCTGAAATTTTAGAAGAATCTGGAGAAGAATGGGTCTTTAACGAAGGTTGTTTGAGTATCCCCAATGTACGCGAGGATGTACTTAGGAAATCTGAAATTAAAATACGCTACCAAGATGAAAATTTTGAAAACCATACCCAGGAATTCAATGGTCTTATTGCTCGTGTAATCCAGCACGAATACGACCATATTGAAGGAGTGTTGTTCACGGACAAGGTCTCATCTCTAAAAAAACGATTACTGAAAAGTAAACTAAGCTCAATATCTAAAGGAAAAATCAATGTTGATTACCGCATGCGTTTCCCAAAAGTTTCCAAAAAAAGATTTTAAAATACACTTCAATGACATTAGATAATATTTTAGCCATTTCCAAAAAACCAGGTCTTTACAAACTTATAAATCCGAGTCGAGGCGGATATATTGTGGAGTCATTTTTAGATCAGAAACGAACATTCGTAAAAGCTGATAAAAACCTCAGTTTACTTAGTGATATTTCAATATATACTCTGGAGGGTGAAATTTCTTTAGCCGACGTATTTGATAAAATTTATAACAATGAAAAGGGCAAGGAAACTTCTACTTCTCCAAATGCTTCAAAAGATGATCTTGAAGAATATTTGTTTTCTATTCTCCCAAATTTTGATGAAGATAGAGTTTACCCAAGCGACATAAAAAAGTTATTGAGTTGGTACAATTTGCTCCTTTCTTCAGGAGTTTATGGAATTGCTGTAAAGGATGATACACCTGAAGATGAAGAAGAGTAGTCTTCAACGCCTAAACTCATAAAATAATGTTTTCTGATTACACTAAAGAATTTAGCTACAATTGGCGCCTAGCAGCCCCTGTCATTATGGGCATGCTTGGCCACACTTTTGTAGGATTGGTTGACAATCTTATGGTGGGTCAGTTGGGAGCGGCAGAGTTAGCGGCTGTTTCTTTAGGGAATAGTTTTTTCTTTGTGGCAATGTCAATAGGTATTGGTTTTTCTACAGCCATTACGCCATTGGTTGCAGAGGCCGATTCAGAACATAATTTTGCTCGTGGAAAATCCGCTTTTAAGCATGGATTTGTTTTGTGTTCCATTTTAGCTATAGTATTGTTTGCCCTTATACTTCTAGCCAAGCCACTAATGTATATGATGGATCAACCTCGGGAGGTAGTGGTTTTGGCTTTACCATATTTAGATATTATTGCTATTTCTCTGGTTCCGCTTATTATTTTTCAAGCACTTAAACAGTTTAGCGACGGTATGTCACTTACTAAGTTTCCGATGTATGCTACCATTACAGCGAATGTTATCAACGTGTTTTTTAACTATGTTTTGATTTTTGGAGTTTGGGGATTTCCTAAAATGGGTGTTGTTGGTGCCGGAATAGGAACTCTGATAGCGCGTTTTGTGATGATTACACTTATGTGGTATTTTCTAAATCGTTTAGATAAAACAAAGGCATATTTTAAAGACCTTAAACTCTTTGTTCTTGAGCATTCTATGCTTAAAAAAATAAATAGTTTAGGTCTACCGAGCGCGTTACAGATGTTTTTTGAAGTTGGTCTTTTTACAGCAGCCATTTGGTTAAGCGGTACTTTGGGAAAAAACCCACAAGCCGCCAACCAAATTGCTCTTAATCTTTCTTCAATGACTTTTATGATTGCAACAGGTCTAAGCGTTACTGCCATGATTCGAGTGGGGAACCAGAAGGGGTTAAAACGACCTGTTGAGCTTCGAAGGATAGCAACTTCTATTTTTATAATGGGCCTTGCTTTAGCAATATTATTTGCTCTTATCTTTCTTATTTTTAATAACGTCCTACCCACTTTTTATTTAGATTTAAATGATCTTACACACATTGCAGACAATCAAAATGTGGTTGAGATCGCTTCTAGTCTTCTTATTATTGCTGCCTTATTTCAAATCAGTGACAGCACACAAGTTGTATTTCTTGGAGCGCTTAGAGGGTTACAAGACGTTAAAATACCTACACTCATTACCTTTTTTGCCTATTGGATTATAGGCTTTCCGGTAAGTTATTTCCTTGGAGACGCTTCCAAATATGGTAGCTCTGGGATTTGGATTGGACTTTTAGCAGGGCTTACGGCTTCCTCAATTTTTTTATATATTCGATTTAATTATCTTTCAAAACAACTTATTGCTAAACATTTAAAGGCATGACAATACCAAAATTTATTCTCGGAGATCATTCGGACCATCCCAATGCCATTTATGTTATTCACACAGAGTTTCCTCGATTTATCATTAATCTTGAAAATGATGAATTGGAATGGCTCGAAGACTTTGATCAACAAGACAAAAAAGAACTAAAGTCTGAAGCAGAAAATGCAGTTCAACTGGCAACTTCTTTTTATGACTCTGAAGTTGCAAAATATAAAAATGAATGATGAAACTAATCGATCGACTTCTTGAGCTTGACAGTAGTTTACTATTGTATTTGAATAATCTTGGCACGCCCAGCTGGGATGATTTTTGGTTTGCTGTTACTCATAAACTTACTTTTGTCCCTTTGTATGTGTTTCTGCTTTTTTTGATGTCTAAAAACATGACTAAAAGAGCTGTTCTTTTGTTGGTAGTTTCATTAGCGTCTATGATAACATTTACCGATCAAATTACCAACCTTTTTAAGTCTGGTTTTCAGCGCTTGAGACCCTGTGCTCAAGAAGGTATTGTTGAGTTGTTACGGCTTGGAGATTGTTCGGGATATGGTTTCTTTTCCGGCCACTCTTCAAACTCGATGGCTGCTGCTGTATTTACAATATTAATGCTCCGAACAAAATATAAAAAGTTTATCTTTTTAATGATTCCATGGAGTATTATGGTAGGTTACAGTCGTATTTATGTGGGAAAGCACTACCCATTAGATGTTTTATGTGGACTAACTTTTGGCTTGTGTTCAGGATATTTGTTTTATAAATTATTTAAAGCCTTAGAGCGAAGATTTGTGTTGTCTTAATACAGCTTGAGCCGCAACAAAAGGAGATACTTTGTTTTCTTTCACAAGTTCGATTTGTTGCTTTATAAATTTCTTGGTTTTACTGTATTGAAAGAACTCAATATTCAGTTGGTTTTTGATTGTTTGCATCATCCAATGCACATTTTGATCCTCTCGTTTTTTTTGAAAATAGCCATTAGTTGAAGTAAATTTCACATAAGCCTCTATCATAGCCCATGTTTCATCAATTCCTGTATGATCTAGTGCACTACACAACATGACTTTTGGGCTCCAGCCGGATGTATTAGCAGCGTAAAGATGTAATGCGCTTCTAAAAGCACTCATTGCCAATTTCGCCGCATCTTTATTTGATCCATCTGCTTTATTAATTAATATGGCATCAGCCATTTCGATAATCCCTCGTTTTATTCCTTGAAGTTCATCACCAGCACCAGCGAGTTTTAGCAAAAGAAAAAAGTCTACCATCTCATAAACTGCAGTTTCCCCTTGGCCAACTCCCACAGTTTCAACCAGAATTCTGTCGTATCCAGCAGCTTCACACAAGATAATTGCTTCTCTAGTATATTGCCCAACCCCGCCTAAGGTTTTTCCGGAAGCTGTTGGACGTATAAAGACATTAGACGCACGGACAAGTTCAGTCATCCTAGTTTTATCTCCTAAAATACTCCCTTTGCTTTTACTGCTGCTTGGATCTACAGCCAGTACAGCAATTTTATTACCTTTTTTGGCTAAAGTTCTACCAATTGCTTCAATAAAGGTACTTTTGCCAACTCCTGGAACTCCTGTGATCCCCACGCGAATCGATTTGGTTGCTTCGATGCTTAAACACTGTTCAATAAGTTTATTTGACAAAACCCTATCTTCAGTCTTAGTACTTTCAATTAGAGTAATTCCTTGACTCAACGAAGTGGTGTCGCCTGAAGTTATCCCTTTGAAAAGCTCATCTACAGTGCGTTTTATTTGCCGTTTTTGTTTTAGTTTTTCAACAGCATTTTTGTTGGTTATTTCTTGATAAGAAATACCTTTTAGTTCTTTTACTCCTTTAAAATTTTTATTCTTTTTCTCCAATACTTTATTTTAAAAAGCGTCGATGTACTTAATTGTCTAAACCAAAGTTAAGGATAATTTTTGGGCTGCACTTTTAAAATCTTGTTGGCATATAGTATATTTACTGAGTGAATTTCGAAAAATTATTATTAAATCTTTGTCCTAACCCTGTAAAGGTCATTGCGCCTCAAATAGGGGTTGAGTCTTATATTTCAATTGATCTTTCGACTCAAAATACTTCTTTGAACACCAATGATTTAAGGAGCTCTTCTTCTTTTTCTAATTACATCAATGCTTATTTAGAATCGCATTCCAAGCAGATTGCCTATGGTGGGTATTTGGAGCGACGCCTTCTCTACAGTCGTAGTATACATTTCAACACAAATAAGAACCATGAACGTGATATCCACCTAGGTATAGACCTGTGGTGTGTAGTAAATACAGCTGTTACAGCAGCGTTTTATGGTAGAATACACAGTTTTAAAAACAACACAAATTTCGGTGATTACGGTCCAACTATTATTATTGAACACCAGTTTGATGAGTTTCAATTTTTTACTCTTTACGGACATTTATCTCTAGCTTCAATTACAGATCTTGAGTTAGGTCAACATATAAAAGCAGGAGAGGTGATTGGTTTTTTGGGTTCTTCTAAAGTTAACGGAGATTATCCTCCTCATTTGCATTTTCAAATCATAAAGGATTTGCAAGGAAACTTTGGAGATTACCCTGGAGTTTGTAATAGTAAATCAATTGATTTTTACAAGAATAACTGTCCAGACCCCAGTTTGGTTTTGAAGTTAGAAGGATAGAGGCTTAGGCAATTTTGACCAAAATCCATTCTCCTTTCTTAATAAGGGGCTCAGCTTGTTTGTATTTAACAGTTTTCGATTCTCCGCTCATTACATTTTTGATTACCACTCTGTCATTTCGGCCGATTTTTGGTTGCTCTCTAACAATCGTCTCCACTACTTGAGGCCTGCGCTGTGTATTCCCTGCAGCTCTTGATTCCGCTGCACGTTCATCCATGTTTGGAATTACATCTTTTGAGGTTTGAACTTTTTCACGGCGCCTTGATTTTGCTTCTTGAATCGTATTGGCGGTCTCTCGAGGTATTTCTCCTTTGAATAAAAATGAAATTACATCTTTATTGACCTGATCAATCATGGCCTTAAACAATTCAAAGGATTCAAACTTATAGATCAGTAGTGGGTCCTTTTGTTCATGGACGGCAAGCTGTACAGATTGTTTTAACTCATCCATTTTACGAAGATGTGTTTTCCAAGACTCATCTATGATAGCTAATGAAATGTTTTTTTCGAAATCTGTAACCAATTGTTTACCGTTAGTTTCATAGGATTTCTCTAAATCTGTTATGACTTGAAGTGTCTTTGTACCATCTGTAAAGGGTACTACAATCTTTTTAAACTTATCGCGCTGTGTTTCATAAACATTTTTGATAACTGGGAATGCTAGGTCAGCATTTCGCTCCATTTTGTCTTCATAATATTCAAAAACGACTTTATATACCTGTCTTGTAATTTCTTGTACTGATGCATTTTCAAATTTACTTTTATCCAATGGTGAACTCATTGAAAAATAGCGAATTAGTTCAAATTCAAAGTTTTTAAAGTCGTTTGTATCTTTATTATATTGCGTAATAATTTCAGCGGTATCGTACACCATATTGGCTAAATCCACTCGTAAACGCTCTCCATTCAGTGCATTAAATCTTCTCTTGTATACCACCTCACGCTGTGCATTCATAACGTCATCGTATTCGAGCAATCGCTTACGAACACCAAATTGGTTTTCTTCAACTTTTTTCTGCGCACGTTCAATAGATTTTGAAATCATTGAATGCTGAATCACTTCACCTTCTTCAAGACCCATTCGGTCCATCATTTTAGCGATACGTTCACTTCCAAACAAGCGCATTAAATTATCTTCTAACGAAACATAGAATTGAGAACTGCCTGGATCGCCTTGACGTCCTGCTCGTCCCCTTAGCTGTCGGTCTACACGACGAGAGTCGTGGCGCTCAGTCCCTACAATGGCAAGCCCACCAGCTTTCTTAACTTCCTCAGACAACTTGATATCTGTACCCCGACCTGCCATATTTGTAGCAATAGTCACCTGTCCTGGTTTTCCAGCTTCGGCTACAATATCCGCTTCTTTTTTGTGCAATTTGGCGTTTAATACATTGTGAGGTATCTTTCTGATACTAAGCATTTTACCTAATAATTCGCTAATTTCGACACTAGTGGTTCCTATTAATACGGGGCGTCCAGATTGAGAAAGACCAGTTACTTCCTCAATAACAGCATTGTATTTTTCACGTTTAGTTTTGTATACTAAATCTTCTCTGTCGTCTCTTGCAATTGGGCGATTTGTTGGAATTTCTACTACATCGAGTTTGTAAATTTCCCAAAATTCCCCAGCTTCTGTAACCGCTGTTCCTGTCATCCCCGATAATTTTCGGTACATACGGAAATAGTTCTGCAGCGTAATGGTGGCAAAGGTCTGTGTGGCCGCCTCAATTTTTACGTTTTCTTTTGCTTCAATTGCTTGGTGTAGCCCGTCACTGTAGCGCCGACCGTCCATAATTCGGCCAGTTTGCTCATCTACAATCATGACTTTATTGTCCATTACCACATATTGGATATCTTTTTCAAACAAAGCATAGGCTTTAAGCAATTGATTCATGGTGTGAATTCGTTCCGATTTTACACCAAATTCTCTAAATAACTCTTCTTTGAGTTTGGCTTCTTTCTCAGGGGCTAAGTTTTGATCTTCAATTTTTGAAATTTCCATTCCCATTTCTGGCATGACAAAAAAGTTAGGATCATCTACTCCAGAGAGATAATCAACACCCTTGTCAGAAAGTTCAATTTGATTGTTTTTTTCATCAATAACATAGTAGAGTTCTGCATCCACTTTGGGCATTTCTCTGTTATTGTCCTGCATGTAGAAGTTTTCTGTTTTTTGCAACAGTTGTTTTATACCTTCTTCACTCAAAAATTTAATGAGTGCTTTGTTTTTTGGAATCCCTCTGTAAACACGCAATAATTGAAAACCACCTTCTTTGGTATCTCCATTTGCGATGCTTTTTTTAGCCTCTGCCAAAACTCCTGTAAGGTATTTTCTTTGCACGCTGACAATATCCTGAATTTTTGGTTTTAGTTCCATAAACTCATGACGATCGCCTTGGGGTACTGGTCCTGAAATAATTAGAGGTGTTCGCGCGTCATCAATAAGTACCGAATCAATCTCATCGACTATGGCGTAGTGGTGTGGTTTTTGCACCAGATCATCTGTTGTGTGCGCCATATTATCGCGCAAATAATCAAAACCAAATTCGTTGTTTGTGCCATAGGTAATATCTGCGTTATAAGCTTTCTTTCGCTCAGCAGAATTAGGTTTGTGCAAATCAATACAATCGACACTCATACCATGGAATTGAAAAATTGGTGCCATCCATGCGCTATCTCTTTTCGCCAAGTAATCGTTTACAGTAACAAGATGTACTCCTTTTTCTGTTAATGCATTTAGATAGACGGGAAGAGTAGCTACTAAGGTTTTACCTTCACCTGTCTGCATTTCAGCAATTTTTCCTTGATGCATGGCTACGCCACCAATCAATTGAACATCGTAATGAATCATGTCCCATATGATGGGTTTGCCCGCAGCATCCCAAGAATTTGCCCACAGCGCATGATCACCATCAAGAGTGACGTAGGGTTTTCTTCCAGCTATTTCACGGTCAACAGCGCTAGCCGTTACTTTTATTGAAGTGTTTTGGACAAAGCGTTTTGCCGTTTCTTTAACTACAGCAAATGCTTCAGGTAAAATGATATTGAGAATATCTTGTGTAGTACTGTATATTTTATCATTCAATTGATCTATTTCCTCGTAAAGTTCTTCTTTGTGATCAATATCAGTACTGTTGTTAATTTCTTTGCGTAGTTCTTCTATTTCCTCTTCAAGTTCTGCACAGGCAGCTTTAATTCTTGATTTAAATTCCTCTGTTTTAGCTCGAAGTTCATCATGACTCAAAGTGGCAACTTTTGGCTCAAATAGCTTGATTTCTTTAACGATAGGCATTATGGCCTTTACGTCTTGTTTGGATTTATCACCAACAAATACTTTTAAAACTGAATTGAGTATACTCATTATGGTGTTGTTCTAATTACTATCTTTAATTCTCAGAATGTAAGACTGTCAAATATACGGCTTGTTCTTAATTTTAGGGAATAATTAACCCAAAAAAAAAGTCTCTTTTGAGACTTTTTGGTTTAGTATTCATCTTCATTCCAAAGATAGTCATCGTCAGAAGGATAATCTGGCCAAATTTCTTGAATTGAATCATAAGTTTCACCCTCGTCCTCTATGGCTTGTAAATTCTCTACAACTTCAAGCGGAGAACCAGTTCTTATGGAGTAATCAATCAACTCATCTTTTGTTGCAGGCCATGGTGCGTCACTTAAGTACGATGCTAGTTCGAGTGTCCAGTACATAATTATAGTGTATTTATTTTTTGCAAAAATAAATTTTTAGCTGAAAAAGGCAAGAAAAAATACATATAATTAGTTTGGAGTTATTAACTTTTTTTTGATTTGTATTTTATGGGCAAAAAAAATGCAAATTAATCAGACGAAAATCATTCGTTTTCTGTGGGAATCCACTTCAATTCTTCAACTTTATATTTTATAGCAATTAGCCTTGCAAGTACAAATAAATAATCAGAAAGGCGATTTAGGTAGATGAGTATATTTGAATTGATATCATGAAGTTCAGCTATTTGACTTACCCTTCGTTCTGCTCTTCTACAAATACAACGAGCGATATGACAATGCGACACAATGAGGTGACCTCCGGGTAGTATAAAGTGGGTCATCGGGCTTAACAAAATATTCATTTCGTCTATTTCAGTTTCTAAAAATTCAATGGCCCTGTTTTTAATTTGAGGAAGTCTTGATTTGTTTTTCCCCTTATTGACGGGGCCAGAGGCTAGATGTGCACCAATATCAAATAAGACTTTTTGAATACTAATTAGACTTTTTATTTGGGCAGCATCGTTCAAATGATCCCTCAGCAAACCGATGTTTGCATTGAGTTCGTCAACTGTTCCATAAGCCTCTACAATAAGATTGTGTTTTTGAACTCTGCTGCCACCATACAACGCGGTAGTGCCTTTGTCTCCGGTTTTTGTATAAATTTTCATAAAACGAAATTAGATTCTAAAGTTAAGAAAATTATACACGAATTGTAAAGTGTTCTTTGTTTTGTTCCTTTCGAAAATATAAAATCCCAAAATAAAACGTGTCTATACTCACACGAACTAAAGGATTGGATTTAAGTAATTTCCATTGTCTAAAGTCTTCTGGAGACTGACGTATACCTTCGATGATTACTACAGAATCATTACTGCATAAACTTAAAATACGATCCAAATCTGAAAATAAATCATTAGTGATGGATTTTAGATAAATTAGTTGTGTGGTATCAAAACTTTTAATTTCCGGAATTTTTCCTGAATAAATTGATACAATTGGCCCATGGTCGGACAAGGAAAGTGCAGTTTCTAGATTTTCACTTAATGTATTTGGGTGATAAATAGTTTTAAACTCACAATAATTTATAAATCGATAGATTAATTTTGCTTATTTGAAATCTTTAGAATTAGTTTTAAGTTTCCGATGGCTTTTTAGTTTTAGATTATTGTAAAAGCATTTGGTGACTAAGGCATATACAAAAGGGGAGTGAACACCATGTTGATTTTTGGAGTGCCACAAAAATTTGATATACAAGCAAATTTGTTTCATTCGAACTTCAGCAAAAACTTATACGACATACTTTCTTTTTTTTCAATTTTTTCAATTAAATCTTTAAGGTCATTAGAAAGTTTCTGAATAGTCTCTACATCTAAACTGAGATCTTCAAATTTAGTTTCAAGTAGTTTTTTGTCGTATTCTAAACTTTTTAATTTACTCTCTAAGTTCTTCAGCTCTTTTTGCTCATTAAAACTTAGTTTTGCCACTGAATCTGCTTCTGTGTTGTGTTTTTTACTTGCCTTTAATTTGGTTGGGCTATTATTTGGTTTACTGTCTTCATAAAATCTATAATCTGTATAATTACCAGGGAAGTTTTCTACAATACCATTACCCTGAAACACAAAAAGATGATCAACAATTTTATCCATAAAATAACGATCGTGCGACACTACAATCAAACAGCCTGGAAAATCCAAAAGAAAATTTTCTAGAACATTCAGCGTAACAATATCCAAATCATTAGTGGGTTCGTCCAAAATCAGAAAGTTTGGGTTTTGTATTAAAACGGTACATAGATATAGCCTTTTACGCTCACCACCACTTAGTTTTTCCACAAAATCATACTGTTTTTGTCGACTAAAAAGGAAGCGTTCTAACAGTTGCTGTGCACTTATTTGTCGTCCTTTTTTAAGTGGTATGTAATCGCCATAATCTCTTACGATGTCTATAACTTTTTGCTGTGGTTTTGGTTGGATGCCTTGTTGGGTATAATAGCCAAACTTTAGTGTTTCGCCATATACAATTTTTCCGCTGTCTGGTTTTATCTCTCCAGTAATCATGTTTAGAAAAGTTGACTTCCCTGTTCCATTTTTTCCTATTATGCCGATGCGCTCACCTTTTTGAATCGTATAACTGAATCCATCAAGAATGATTTTTTCATCAAAGGATTTTGAAACCTTGTGCAGTTCTAAAATTTTTGCACCATGGCGTTCCATGTTAATTTCTAGTTGTACTTCATGGTCTTGCCGGCGCTGATGAGCTCGTTTTTTAATATTCTGAAAGTCGTCAATTCTAGATTTGGATTTTGTGGTTCTGGCTTTTGGTTGTCTTCTAATCCACTTGAGTTCTTTTTTGAAGAGTTGTTTTACTTTATTGGTTTCTGTAGCTTCGTTCTGTATGCGCTCTTCTTTTTTCTCTAGGAAATATGAATAATTACCTTTGTATGAATAAATTTTTCCATGATCTAATTCTATTATTGTGGAGCATACACGTTCAAGAAAATAGCGGTCATGTGTCACCATGAAAAGTGTAATACTTTCTTTTTCAAAAAAAGCTTCAAGCCATTCGATCATCTCTAAATCTAAGTGGTTTGTAGGTTCATCCAAAATCAGTAAATCCGGCTTGCTAAGCAGGGTTGTTGCCAAAGCGAGCCGCTTTTTTTGTCCACCAGACAGCGCATTTACTTTTTTATCTAAATCGTTGAGTTTTAGCTTGTATAAAATCTGGGTGTATTTGTTTTCAAAATCCCAAGCCTGAAAGCGTTCCATTTCATCAAAAGCAAATTGGTATGTTTTGGTGTCGTTCGGATTTTCTAAGGCTTTGTGGTAATTTTCAATAACTTTTAAGATTGGGTTATCGGAAGCAAATATTGATTCTCTAATACTTAAGATAGGGTTTAATTTTGGTTCTTGAGAAAGAAATGCCATACGCACATCTTTTCTGTATATGATTTTACCAGAATCTGGAGTGTCTGACCCTGTTAAAATATTTAGAATGGTTGTTTTTCCAGTACCGTTTTTTGCAATAAATGCTACTTTTTGGTCTTTATGGATGCTAAATGAGAGGTGCTCAAAAAGAGATAGTTCTCCAAAGGATTTTGATATATCTTCAACGTTTAAGTAATTCAATGATTTAAATTTAAGGGGTGTTTAAATTACCGCTGGACCATTTACACAGGTAAAGGTATCGAATCATTAATGTTATCCATATAGGTGCTATGGCTATATTGAACGATTGCACATTTGTGCACCAATGAAGAAGCATAAGAAGTAAAAGTAAAATCAAGAACTTGAGATAAACTATAAATCGTTTTTTCACTCTTTTTTTAAGTACAGTTGGAATCAATAAAATATTTAAAGCAAATGCCCATAAACTATTGTAGTTATATGCCGTAGCCGTATGGTCTGTTGCAAACCAAAGAAGCATAACTATTGTCCCGATTAGGCCTGTTAGCGCAAAAACACTAACATCAACCCAATGTGTTCTAGAACTATGCCTGTAGTCCTTGTAGGTTATTAATATCAAAAGCAGGCCCAATACGCCAAAAACAAACAATGGACTGCTCCAGAAAAATGTTTGAATGTCAACTTGTTCAGCGTTCAAAATGGTTTCTTTTTTAACCAATTTTTTTTGCGCTTTTTCGAATGTAGCAATTTCAAAAAAAGCGTAGATATAATTAGGTAGAAACATATGCTCTTCTGAAGAGGCCGTTTGATCTATTACTGAACCTAGAGCAAGGTCAATTCCAAAACCACCCCATGAATTTGACGGTACAGCAGAACGTATTAATGCTCGAAAAGTTAGTGGTTCAAAATCTTTTGGCTCATTAAACTCAATATTTTTACTGCAAACCGAAGTAAATACATCTTTTATTTTAGTGGCGCAGTTGTTATAAAAAAAGTCGTAGGTATAGCTTTTATTTTGTGGCTGAATATTTTTTTGGAGCTCAGTAAAAAGAGTTTGTTTTTCAGTGCTTGTTAGATTCAGTGTTTGCGATTTTACTTCTCTTTTAGCGTTTTTGTATTGTTCAATAAAATCGGTAAACTCGGACCACCCAATTTCGTATGTTAATTTTCCTCTGGCAAAATTCACATAAAAACCCTCTGCCTCAAAGTTATATCGACCATAATCAAATACTAGGTCAAGCTTATACATGGGGTCTTTTATGCGGATTGCATTGTGGCCAAATGCATCATTTAGGGAGGTGCCTGGCCCAACAGTCAGTACACTAACTTCTGCGTATTTTGAAAGCTGGATTTGCGCATTTGTTAAGTAAAAAGAACTGAGCAGTAATAGAGTTAGGTATAATTTCTTCATAGTTATCTTCTAAACAAGCCTAAATCAATTTTTAGTGAAAATACATTGGAGTAGAGCGCAACACTTTGATCTCCAATATCAGTGATAGCATAATCTATAGAAACCCCGTTGTATTTGAACCCAAGGCCTAAGTTTGGTTGAACGCTTAATTTTTTAGTGTTATCAAACTCTAATTCGTTTTGAAAGTTGCCAACACCGCCGCGCAGATACACCAAGTCTATGTATCCAAATTCAAAACCAAATGCAGGGGTTATACTTGCAAACGATGTTGAAATGATGTCATTATTTTGTTCGAAACGGACAATCAAATCTATTTCTGTTTTTAAGCTGTAATCATAGTCGAAAATAAAGTTTTTGGCCATGCCTAACTGTAGTTTAGGAAGCGTCAACTCATTTGCTTCTGGTTCTTCTTGGTTCTCTCCAGGTATAGCATTTTGAATGTCCTCCAAGCGGTCTTGGTCAAAAGCCCACGCATTGAATGTTGTTGTGATGTCTCTAGCCATCAATCCAAATTGCCAATTTTTTGTTTTGAATTGTATACCCAAATCAAAACCAAAACCCCAAGAAGATGCAAAATCTCCAATGATTCGACGAATTACTTTTGCATTTACACCATAATTCAACCCCGGTATTGGCAGTTTTCTCGCATACGAAAAGGTGACCCCATAATCAACAGCAGAAAACAAATTGATTCGGTCGTAATTAATATTACCTTGTTGGTCAATAAGTTTGGTTGTGTCCAGAATATCATCAACTCCAAATCGAATTACAGATAAGCCAATAGCGCTTCGGTCGTCCAAAGGCATTGCAAAAGCAACGTAATTGTAGTTTGCAATATTTGCGAAATAACTGGAATGCATCAATGCCAATGCATTGTCTTCCAAATGTACTAATCCAGCAGGATTCCAATACCCAGAGTTGACATCATTAGATGTGGCCGTCACTGCCCCACTCATCGCTAGTGCTGCTGCATCCACTCCTATGTTCATAAATTCATTGGAGTAGTTACGAGTCGTCTGACTTACTCCTAGCATCGAATATGAAGTAAAAACTAATAAAATAAAGCGCTTAATGTTCAATGTCTTGTCTTATGGGTTGTTATAAAAACTATAATTTACAGTGGATATTGTCTTTTACTAGTGCGAAACAAAAATAGTTTATTATTTTTACTAAATAAATATTATTCGATTTGAAAGCATTTGCACCTAATTTCATTACATTACTCAACTTGTTGTCTGGAGGTATTGCTGTTATTTTAGCTGTCAAAGGAGATTTATCAACAGCCGCTCTTTTTGTATTTTTCGGAATTTTCTTTGATTTTTTTGATGGATTTTTAGCGCGAATGTTGAATGTGCCTTCTGAAATGGGACTTCAATTGGATTCTCTTGCTGATTTAGTGACTAGTGGATTAGTACCTGCATTGGTCTTAGTTAATCTAATAGAACTGTCTATTTTACCTTCGCAAGATGCTAACTATTTTTTGCCTTATCTTGGGCTTTTGGTTTTGTTGTGTTCAGCATATAGGTTAGCAAAGTTTAATATTTCCACTGAGCAGCCCCATTTTTTTATTGGGCTTCCCACTCCTGCAAATGCACTACTTATAATGAGTTTACCCCTTATACTAGATTACCAAAACAGCGATTCGTACAATGCACTTATTTTAAATCCTTTTTTCTTAGTTGTAGTGACTCTACTAAGCTCATTTTTATTGAATGCGCCAGTTAGGTTAATTGCTCTTAAATTTAAGACTTGGAATTTTTCAGAAAATGCTTCAAAATATATATTATTTATTTTTTCACTTGCGGCCTTGATTTTCTTTAAATTTGCGGGTATTCCATTAATCATAATTTTTTATATCATACTCTCTCTAATGAATCCGCCGAAAAATGCTTGACAATATTATAACTCTACTGATGCTTGTAATGCTTCAAGCTATATTGGGATTTGACAACTTATTGTACATCTCATTGGAAAGTAAAAAAGCACCCATTGAGCATCAATCCTATGTCCGAAAAATGGGAATTGGATTGGCTATTATCTTTCGAATTGTATTACTTTTTGTATTGGTTAAGCTCATTGGTTACTTTCAAGATCCTGTGTTGCATATCCCATTTGAAAATGTGATCGAAGGATATTTTAATATACACAGTATTATTGTATTAATTGGGGGTGTTTTTATTGTGTTTACGGCCATGAAAGAAATATGGCATATGCTGAGTTTTCAAGATTTCACGGTTAGTTCCTCGAAATCCAAAAGCTCTGTATCTAAAATTATAACTATGATCGTGGTGATGAATGTTGTTTTTTCGTTTGATTCAATCCTTAGTGCTATGGCGCTTACAGATGTTTTGTGGATTATGACTACAGCTATAATTATTGGGGGGTTATTGATGATTTGGTTATCTGAAAAGGTGACAGATTTTTTGACAAAAAATAGAATGTACGAGGTTTTGGGTCTATTTATTCTATTTATAGTTGGTATTATGTTACTAACAGAAGGAGGTCATTTGGCTCACCTCAAGCTTTTCGGTGAAGAAATTGTACCAATGAGCAAGACAACATTCTATTTTGTCATTGTTATTTTAGTGCTTATTGATATTGTACAAGGGCGATATCAAAAAAAAATAATTAATGCTCAAAGCAGAAACAAAAAGGAAGATTAAAACTCTAATTTCTTTTTTCTTAATTCAAAATTTTGCCCCAAGTATACTTTACGTACCATTTTATCACTAGCTAAAGTTTCGGGATCCCCTGCTTTGAGAATACTCCCTTCAAACATAAGATACGTACGGTCGGTAATTGCCAAGGTTTCTTGAACATTATGGTCGGTTATGAGAATACCGATATTTTTTTGAGTGAGTCGGGCTACAATGCGTTGGATATCTTCAACAGCCACAGGATCAACCCCAGCAAAAGGCTCGTCAAGAAGAATAAAGCTTGGGTCTGTTGCCAAAGCACGTGCTATTTCTGTTCGACGTCGTTCCCCGCCAGAAAGCAAATCACCTCTGTTTTTTCGAATGTGGGAAAGTCCAAATTCTTCGATAAGAGATTCCATTTTTTCAAGCTGCTCTTTTTTGGATAGTTTGGTCATTTGTAATACGCTCAAAATATTGTCCTCAATACTTAGTTTTCGAAATACAGAAGCTTCTTGAGCAAGATAACCAATTCCACTTTGAGCTCTTTTGTACATCGGGTAGTTAGTAATCTCTTTATTGTCTAGAAAAATAGATCCACCATTGGGCTTTATGAGTCCAACTGTCATGTAAAATGAAGTGGTCTTTCCAGCGCCGTTAGGCCCTAAAAGCCCAACAATTTCTCCTTGTTTCACTTCAAATGAAACATCCTTAACGACTTTACGGCCGCTGTAGGATTTCATCAGGTTTTGAACACTTAGCTTCATTGTTTTCTTTTACGATTGTAAATATAATTAAATCTGTTAGCTTAAGCTTCTAATGCTTCAAGAAATTCATATGCACGTCTTAAATGCGGAATCATAATTGTGCCCCCGATCAGCGTGGAAATACTCAAGGCTTCAACTATTTGTGCTCTTGACAAGCCTTCTTTATGGCATTTTTCTAGGTGGTATTTTATACAATCATCGCAACGCAGAACAGCTGAGGCAACTAGTCCTAACAACTCTTTTGTAGGAACATCTAATGCACCTTCATGAAAGGCTTTTGTGTCCAAATTAAAAATACGTTTTATAACAGTGTTGTTGTCAGCTAGAATATGAGTATTCATTTTCTCTCTATAACTATTGAATTCTTCTACAGGATTGCTCATGATTGACGTTTTTGTTTTTTAATGACAATTTTTGAAATAAGAATACTGAATTGATAAAGTACTATAACCGGTATTGCAACAATAATTTGACTAGCGACATCTGGCGGAGTGATGATTGCCGCAAGAATGAGAACGATTACCAAGGCGTATTTTCGGTTTTTCTTTAAAAATGCTGGTGTAACCAAACCAATTTTGGTCAAAAAGTATATGACGATAGGCAATTCAAAAATAAATCCTGAGGCTAAAACCGAAGCCCGAACAAGACCGATATAAGAATTTAAATCAAAATCATTATGAACTTGATTTGCCACACTGTAAGTCCCCAAGAAATTAATTGATAACGGGCAGATTACATAATATCCAAAAAGAACCCCAATAAAAAATAGTACCGATGAAAAAAATAAAAATCCTCTCGAGTGTTTACGTTCTTTTGTATAAAGCCCTGGGCTTATAAATTTCCAAAACTCATACAATACATAAGGGAAAGCCAAAATAAAACCAAATGTTATAGACGTCCATATGTGGGCAGAAAATTGCCCAGCCATTGTTCGGCTTTGAACTTCAAAATCAAATACGGTATTACAAAAGCTGTCATAGCCAATAAGATTTGAAGCATTGCAAAGCATGTCGTATGTAAAAAAATCTGGTTTTGTGGGGCCGAAAATGATAACATCAAACAAAAAACTTTTGCCTAAAAAAGCAAGTGTTGCTGCTGAAATAATAGCAATGGTAGAACGAATAATATGCCATCTTAGTTCTTCAAGATGATCAAGGAATGACATTTCTTTTTCCTGTGTCATGATTACAATATTCCTTCTTTCATAAGGTCATGAAGGTGAATGACCCCAGCGTACATTTTGTTATCCGTAACAAGTAGCTGAGTGATTTCATGTTTTTCCATCAATTGCATGGCATCTACTGCCATGGCGTTGATGTCTATTGACTTGGGGTTCTTGGTCATAATATCGATGGCGGATAAATTAGTAAAGTTTTCAGTCTTCGCCAACATTCTCCTTAAATCACCATCCGTAATTATTCCCTTAATTTTATTTTGTTCTGTAACTGCACTAACACCAAGCCGCTTTTCGGAAATTTCGATTATAACGTCTTTAATGTTTGAGTTTAGTCCAACATTTGGTTTTTCATTATTCATGGCGAGGTCTCTGACGGTAAGAAATAACTTTTTTCCAAGAGCTCCACCTGGGTGGTATTTGGCAAAATCATCGCTCGAAAAATCTCTCATTTGTAACAAACAAACTGCTAAAGCATCACCAATAACTAATTGAGCGGTAGTGCTTGTTGTTGGTGCTAAGTTATTTGGGCAAACTTCTTTATTTACATAGGAGTTAAATACAAAATCAGATTCTTCTCCAAGAAATGAATTTATATTTCCAGTGATGGCAATCAGCGGGTTTCCTGCTCGTTTGAGTAAGGGCACTAGCACTTTAATTTCAGGTGTATTTCCACTTTTGGATATACAAATAATAATATCTTTTTTTTGAACCAATCCTAGATCCCCGTGAATAGCATCAGCCGCATGCATAAAGATCGATGGCGTTCCTGTGGAGTTTAGTGTAGCTACGATTTTGTTGGCAATAATTGCACTTTTACCAATTCCTGTAATTATGACACGCCCATATGATTTAAGAATTAGTTCTACAGCTTCAGCAAATGAATCGTCAAGAAAATTAACGATATTTTTTATCGCATCTCCCTGTTCAGAAATAGACCGTTTTGCTGCTTCAATAATCACGCTTTTAGATATTAAAGTTTTCATAATTTATTGTGTAGTACAGTAAATATAGTTATCTTAGAATTGGATTACAAAAAAACAAAAAATTAGTGGATAATCATTATTTTAATATAAGTTAACTTTTTATTATAATGTTGATCCATTTACCTGTTTAAATATTTTAATGAATACATCTTCCGAACATCTTCATAAAGCTTTAAAAAATTATTTTGGTTTTGATCACTTTAAAGGCCTTCAAGAACAAGTTATTCAAAGCATAATGTCTCGCCAGCATACATTTGCAATTATGCCAACTGGTGGCGGCAAATCGTTGTGTTATCAACTACCGGCGCTAATGCAAGATGGTACAGCCATTGTTGTTTCACCTCTTATCGCGCTGATGAAGAATCAAGTGGATGCTATTCGAGGTGTCTCTGAAAGCCAAGGTGTTGCTCATGTGCTTAATTCTTCGCTTAACAAAACCGAGATTAAACAAGTAAAGTCCGATATTGAAGCTGGTATAACAAAATTATTATATGTCGCACCAGAATCATTAGCTAAGGAGGATAATAAGGAGTTTTTAAGAAATCAAAAAATCTCTTTCATGGCTGTTGACGAAGCACATTGCATTAGTGAATGGGGGCACGATTTCAGGCCAGAATATCGAAATTTAAGACAGATAGTTCAGCACATTGGCGATGATGTTCCTATAATAGGATTGACAGCAACTGCAACCCCTAAGGTTCAAGAAGATATTCTTAAAAATCTATCAATTACAGACGCTAACACATTCAAAGCTTCCTTCAATCGACCTAATCTTTATTATGAAATTGTCCCCAAGACTAGCCAGGTGGATAACGATATTATACGTTTTGTTAAACAAAACGAAGGGAAATCCGGCATAGTATATTGTTTGAGTAGAAAGCGAGTTGAAGAATTAGCGCAGATTCTACAAGTCAACCAAATAAAAGCACTTCCTTATCATGCTGGTCTAGATGCTAAAACTCGATCAAAACATCAAGATATGTTTTTAATGGAAGATGTAGATGTTATAGTCGCCACAATTGCATTTGGCATGGGTATTGATAAACCTGATGTACGCTTTGTTATACATCATGATATTCCAAAGAGTATAGAAAGTTATTATCAAGAAACGGGCCGTGCTGGACGCGATGGGGGTGAGGGACACTGTCTTGCATATTATGCGTATAAAGATATTGAAAAATTAGAAAAATTCATGTCGGGTAAGCCCGTAGCAGAACAAGAAATTGGTTTTGCTTTACTCCAAGAAGTGGTGGCATTAGCCGAAACTTCTATATCTCGAAGAAAATTTATTCTACATTATTTTGGAGAGGAATTTGACAACGATAGCGGAGATGGAGGAGATATGGACGACAATGCGCGTTATCCCAAGCCTCAAGTTGAAGCTAAAGATCATGTTGTTCTGTTGCTTAACACAGTGCAGCAAACAAAAGAAAAATACAAGATAAAAGATTTAGTCAAGGTAATTATTGGTGAGGAGAATGCGTTAATTTTATCACATAAAACTAATGAGCAAGCCTTTTTTGGCTGTGGTAAATCTAAAGACGTTGATTATTGGATGGCTCTTGTTCGTCAAGTTTTGGTATCAGGGCTACTGCAAAAGGATATTGAATCCTATGGTGTAGTTAAAATTTTAAATAATGGGCTTGAGTATCTGAAAGCTCCAAAGTCATTTAAAATGACTGAGGACCACAACTATTCTAACCAATCGACGGGGGTCTATGGTAAGTTACCAAAAACTGAAACTGATCAGACTTTGTTTCGCATGCTTAAAGATTTAAGAAAATCAAATGCAAAAAAAATAGGAGTACCCCCATTTGCGATTTTTCAAGATCCATCGCTTGAAGATATGGCACTCAAATACCCAATATCCATTGAAGAACTGCAAAATATTCACGGAGTTGGTGAGGGTAAAGCCAAGCGTTACGGACGAGATTTTGTTACCCTAATTGATGCTTATGTTACGGAAAACGACATCACTAGAGTTGAAGATTTGGTTATTAAATCTACGGGATTAAATTCTTCTCTAAAGCTTTATATTATTCAAAATATCGATCGAAAATTGCCTTTTACAGACATTTCTACCGCTAAAGGAATGGAAATGAATGAGTTTATAAACGAATTAGAATCTATTGTTTTTTCCGGAACTAAGTTGAATATTAATTATTGGGTCGATGAGGTTTTGGACGAAGACCAGCAAGAAGAAATTCATGATTACTTCATGGAATCTGATACAGACAATATTGAAGCTGCCATCGAAGAATTTGATGGGGATTATGACGATGAGGAACTCCGTCTGTACCGAATCAAATTTTTTAGTGAAGTAGCCAACTAATCTATCATAAATTTCTTTCTTTTTTAAAACCTCCTTACATTTGTTTTTTTTAAAAAATTAAACAAAAAATCTAAAACAAATGCAAGACGGTCTTTATGCCAAATTCACAACTTCAAAAGGAGAAATCTTAGTAAGTTTAGAGTATCAAAAAACACCCGGAACAGTAGGTAACTTTGTTGCACTCGCTCAAGGAAACTTAGAAAATGCGGTTAAAAAACAAGGTCAACCTTATTACAACGGCTTAAATTTTCACCGTGTTATTCCAGACTTTATGATTCAAGGTGGATGTCCACAGGGTACCGGGACGGGTAATCCAGGGTATAAATTCGATGATGAGTTTCACCCAGAACTTAAGCACAATCAACCGGGGATTTTATCTATGGCTAATGCAGGTCCTGGTACTAATGGCAGTCAATTTTTCATCACTCATGTTCCAACACCATGGTTAGATGGCAAACATACTGTTTTTGGTAAAACCATTGAGGGCCAGTCTGTAGTGGATAGCATCGCACAAGGCGATTCTTTAGACTCTCTAGAGATTTTAGCTGTTGGTGCTGAGGCTGAAACGTTTAACGCCATAGAGGCATTTAGAACTTTTGAGGGATCACGTGCTAAAAGGATTGAAGAAGAAAAAGCTGCTATTGAGGCTCAAATTGAAAAATTAGCAAGCGGTTTTAATAAAACTAAAAGTGGTCTCCGCTATCAAATTTTACAACAAGGCGAAGGAAAAAAAGCTCAAAAAAACGATCTAGTATCTGTGCATTACAAAGGGCAATTAGCCGATGGAACTGTTTTTGATTCGTCGTACAAAAGAAATGACCCTATTGAATTTACTCTTGGTATTGGGCAAGTAATCGCTGGATGGGATGAAGGTATCGCCTTACTTCACGTCGGCGAAAAAGCTAGGTTTGTTATTCCAAGTGCGTTGGCCTATGGAAGCCAAGGTGCTGGTGGTGTAATACCTCCTAATGCTAATTTGATTTTTGACGTTGAGTTAGTTGCTATCAAATAGCTGACTCCCTGTGTTTTTTAATTTTTTGTCGCTAACATAATTAAATAACTAAATTGTTCACAAACAACTTAATTTTATTCGTAAAATTTAAATAGTTATTTGTAAATTTGTTTGCGTTTATAAGCGCAGAATGACACAAACTACAACTAAATACATCTTTGTTACTGGAGGTGTGAGTTCATCACTAGGCAAAGGCATAATAGCTGCATCTTTGGCGAAGCTTCTTCAAGCCCAAGGTTACCGTGTCACTATTCAAAAACTCGATCCGTACATCAACATCGACCCTGGTACATTAAATCCTTATGAGCATGGTGAATGTTATGTCACTGACGATGGTGCAGAAACAGATTTAGACCTTGGTCATTATGAGCGGTTTTTAAATGTATCTACATCACAAGCCAACAACGTTACCACTGGGCGAATATATCAAAGTGTTATTGATAAAGAACGATTGGGTGTTTTTCTTGGTAAAACAGTACAAGTTATCCCGCATATTACAGACGAAATCAAAGAGCGAATTAAGTTATTAGGATCTTCCGGCGACTACGATATAGTCATCACTGAAATTGGTGGAACCGTTGGCGATATAGAATCTCTACCCTATGTTGAAGCAGTTCGCCAGCTCAAATGGGAAATGGGTAATAACAATGCTTTGGCCATTCATTTAACGCTTATTCCTTATCTATCCGCAGCTGGAGAATTGAAAACGAAACCCACGCAACACAGCGTGAAGACCCTTATGGAAAGTGGTGTGCAAGCTGATATTTTGGTTTGTCGTACTGAACATGAACTTGGTCAGTCTATTCGTACTAAATTAGCTCGGTTTTGTAATGTCAAAGAAGAATGCGTAATTCAGTCTATAGACGCATCAACAATATATGATGTACCAAATTTAATGCTTGACGAAGGCTTAGATAAAGTTGTTTTAAATCAACTTAATCTCCAACGCCACCAGCCTGATCTTTCGTCTTGGAATACTTTTTTACATCGCCACAAAAACCCTACACATGAAATCACTATTGGCTTAGTTGGAAAATATGTCGAGTTGCAAGATTCGTACAAATCAATCCTTGAAGCATTTATCCACGCTGGTGCAGCAAATGAAGTTAATGTTAACGTAAAGTCCATCCACTCAGAGCATATTAATTCAGCAAATATATCAGCGCTATTTTCAGACTTAGACGGTGTTCTGGTAGCTCCAGGTTTTGGTGAACGTGGAATAGAGGGTAAAATTGAAGCCATCAAGTATGTTCGTGAGAATAATATCCCATTTTTCGGTATTTGCTTAGGAATGCAAATGGCAGTAATTGAATTTGCCCGTACAGTTTTAGGTCACAAAGATGCCAACTCATCTGAGATGAATGATTCTACAGAAAACCCTGTAATTGACTTGATGGAAGACCAAAAGCAAATCGAGGAAATGGGAGGTACAATGCGTCTTGGGTCATGGGGCTGTTCGATATCAAAGCCATCCATTGCTTACGATGCTTACAAATCTGAAGCTATAAACGAACGGCACAGACACCGATACGAATTTAATAATTTGTACAAATCCGAAATAGAGGCAAATGGAATGATTGCTACAGGGATAAATACCGAAACTGGTCTTGTTGAAATCATAGAGATACCCAAGCACTGTTGGTTTGTAGGGGTTCAATACCATCCTGAATATAAAAGTACGGTAGCCAAACCACACCCTTTATTTAAGGCCTTTATTAAAGCAGCACTGAAAAACAAAACATTCAATTAAAACACTATTTAAATTGGCAGATATATACCAATTAAATCACCAATCATGGAAGAAAAAAAATTAGATACAAATTCACTTATTGGATTTTTGCTCATTGGAGCTATTTTATTGTACATGTTATGGCAAAATCAACCCACAACTGAGCAATTAGCCGCACAAGAAGTCCTACAAGAACAAATAGACAAAAACGCAGAGGCTGACCTTGGAATTGAAGCGGTTGATTCTAATCAAAATATTGCTCTAGAACAGCAAAAGAGTCAAATAGGAGATTTTGCCTATTCGTTAGAATTACCATCTGCTAAAGACGATTTTACTACATTTGAAAACGATTTATTGGCTTTAAAAATTAATAATAAGGGAGGCGCGATATCTGAAGTAAAGCTCAAGACTTTTGTCAACTACGATTCCATACCAGTCTTTCTTGTAAAAGAAGGTACAGCCCGATTTAATTTGAGTTTCTCCACAGCAGATAATAGAACATTAAACACCTCTGATTTGTACTTTGAGCCCTCTTATGCAACAAAAGGAAATAACACAGTTTTATCCATGAAACTAAAAGTTTCGGAGGACCAATACTTAGAATATATTTACACGCTTAAACCCAACGATCATATGCTTGGGTTTTCTGTGCGTTCTCAAGGCCTTTCCGGCACTTTTAACTCAAACCAAGCTGCAAATTTTGAGTGGGATCTTAAAGCACTTCGGCAAGATCAGAGCATTACATTTGAAAATAGGTACACCCGCTTATCCTATCAGTATGACGGTGACAAAACAAGCAAACTTTCTCAAGCTGGTGAGGACGAAGAAGATTTAGAAAATGTTTCTTGGATTTCGTACAGACAGCATTTCTTTAGTTCTATATTGGTCCCTGACTCACCTCTAAAAAAAGCGCGTATAAGTTCTTTCGATCTCGTCGATGATGAAACGATTGATACTGTATATACCAAGCGCTACAACACAAAATTTCCTGTCAATTACGCAGCTGGAGAATTGGCGCATGATATGAATTTCTATTTTGGACCAACCTACAATAAGGTCCTTGAGAAGTACAATAAAAACCTTGAAGGAAGTATTCCATTTGGATGGGGTATTTTTGGGTGGATTAACAAAGCTGTATTTAGTCCTTTATATGCTTGGTTAAGCAGCTTTTTATCTTATGGTATTGCTATTATTGTGATGACTATAATGGTCAAAATTTTGTTATCATTTGTTCAGTACAAACAATTCTTATCTCAGGCAAAAATGAAGATTTTAAAACCTGAGTTAGATGCTATTCGTCAAAAGCACAAGAAAGACAAGATGAAGGCCCAACAAGAAACATTGGCCTTACAAAACAAGGCAGGTGCTAGCCCAATAAGTGGCTGCCTTCCTGGATTGCTTCAAATTCCTGTGTTTTACTCTTTGTTTATGTTTTTTCCCATAGCTTTTGAGTTGCGTCAAAAACCATTCCTTTGGGTTGAGGATTTGAGCTCTTACGACTCTATAGCTGAATTGCCTTTTAATATTCCATTTTATGGAGACCATATTAGTTTATTTCCTATTCTTGCATCCATCGCAATTTTCTTTTACATGCGAATGACAACAGGTCAGAACATGGCCAACCAGCCAGTCCAAGAAGGTATGCCAGACATGGCAAAAATGATGAAATACATGATCTATTTCTCACCTCTTCTAATGTTGTTTTTCTTTAATAATTATGCTTCTGGTTTGAGTCTTTATTACTTCGTTTCAAACCTAATTAGTATAGGTATAATGCTCGTGATCAAAAATTATATTATTGATGAAGAAAAGGTATTAGCCAAAATTAATGTTAGTAAAGCCAAACCAAAGAAACAAAACCGTTTTCAGAAGAAAATGGCTGAGATTATGGAGCAGGCTGAAAAACAAAAGGCCGCTCAAGAGCGTAGAAAAAAATAGAGTGCAAATTTTCTCGATTTATATTTATTAAATTTGTTTCATGAAAACAGTTGTAGTAGGACTTTCTGGTGGAGTAGATTCTAGTGTCGCAGCCTATTTGTTGAAGCAACAAGGGTATAGTGTCATTGGCTTGTTTATGAAAAACTGGCACGACGATTCTGTTACTATATCCGATGAGTGTCCTTGGCTTGACGACAGTAATGACGCTATGTTGGTGGCTGAAAAGCTTGAAATACCTTTTCAAACCGTAGATTTAAGTGAAGAATACAAGGAGCGTATAGTGGATTATATGTTTCGTGAATATGAGCTGGGCCGTACACCAAACCCCGATGTTTTATGCAATAGGGAAATTAAATTTGATGTTTTTCTTAAAATTGCGCTTTCTCTTGGTGCCGATTTTGTAGCCACTGGTCATTATTGTAGAAAATCTGTTACAGATTCAGGATCTAAATCAATAGAATATCGATTATTGTCCGGCGTAGATTCTGCGAAAGACCAATCTTATTTTCTTTGTCAACTATCTCAGGAACAATTAGCAAAAACTCTTTTTCCAATAGGTGAATTGACAAAGCCAGAAGTTAGAAAAATAGCAAAGGATTTGAGTTTAGTAACAGCCGATAAAAAAGATTCTCAAGGATTATGTTTTATTGGTAAAGTTCGCTTACCTGATTTTTTGCAACAAAAATTGAAGCCTAAAACAGGATCTATAGTTGGAATTTCAGAAGAATTTGAAACTTATCTCACGTCACCACCAATTTTTGATTCTAAGGAAGATGCTTTGGCTTATGCTGCTTCAAAACCGATATATTCAATAACGGACGGAACTGTTTTAGGGACTCATCAAGGGGCACATTTTTTCACCAAAGGCCAGCGCAAGGGTTTGGCAATCGGCGGCACTAAAGAACCTCTTTTTATAATTGATACTGATGTTGTTGAAAATATAGTTTACGTTGGTGAGGGTAAAAATCATCCTGGATTACTACGCTCATCTTTATTTGTTCCTAATCACGATCTTCATTGGGTACGTCCAGCTTTAGCAATAAGCTCTGGAGAAGAGCTTAATGTTTTGGCACGAATTCGCTATCGCCAACCTCTTGAGCCAGCGATTCTTTATCAAACGAAGCAAGGGCTTTACATTACTTTTTCTAACCCGCAAACAGCAATAACAGAAGGACAGTTTGTTGCGTGGTATTTAAATGATGAATTAGTTGGTTCGGGTGTAATTTCTTAAATTGTGGTATCATTTTTAGTGAATAATATTTTCGTTAAAACTATATCATGACCAAACTATTCAATATAAAGTACCCAATCATTCAGGCTGGAATGGTTTGGAATAGCGGGTGGAAATTGGCCTCTGCGGCATCAAACTCTGGTATTTTAGGACTTATTGGTGCTGGTTCGATGTACCCAGAAGTACTTCGTAAACATATTCAGAAATGTACTGCTGCTACATCAAAACCATTTGGTGTTAACGTCCCATTACTTTATCCAAATATTAAAGAAATTATGCAGATTATTGTAGATGAAGGCGTCAAGATTGTGTTCACTTCAGCAGGTAATCCATCGGTTTGGACATCTTGGTTAAAGAAACATGGCGTTACTGTTGTTCATGTAGTTAGTAGTGTAAAATTTGCCCAAAAAGCAGAAACTGCAGGAGTTGATGCTGTTGTAGCCGAAGGCTTTGAAGCAGGCGGACATAATGGAAGAGAAGAAACGACTACTTTTGCTCTTATCCCAATGGTTTGTAAGTCCGTATCCATACCTGTCATCGCTGCTGGGGGTATTGCCACAGGCAGGGCAATGTTAGCAGCAATGACCTTAGGTGCTCATGGTGTTCAAATAGGAAGTCGATTTGTAGCAAGTACCGAGTCTTCTGCCCATGAAGCATTTAAAAATCTTGTGGTTTTAGCCCAAGAGGGATCTACAAAACTTACACTAAAAGAATTAACTCCTGTTCGCTTGTTGAAAAATAAATTTTTTAATGAGTTGATGGAATTATACAAAAACAATCCAACCAACGATGAACTCAAAGCGCATCTCGGAAGGGGACGTGCTAAAAAGGGTATGTTCGAAGGAGATTTAGACGAAGGGGAATTAGAAATTGGTCAGATAGCA
>JAQCJC010000096.1 GCA_027593245.1 Bacteroidota bacterium
TTACATGGTTTTTTCTATGGAATCACCATTCCGTTGTTATGGGCTATGATTGCTGATGTGGCAGATTTTTCAGAGTGGAAAAACAATCGTAGAGCAACTGCTATAATATTTTCTGCCATGATGGTTGGACTTAAACTTGGACTTACTATCGGTAGTTCATTGGTAACTCAAATACTTTCATCTTATGGCTATGTTGCAAACAGTGAATTAGGACAATCTTCTGAGGCAGTATTAGGCACTAAACTTCTTGTTAGTGTTTATCCCTCAATACCATTTTTGATAGGTGTAGCTCTTTTATTTTTCTACGAAATAAATAAAAGTATGGAAACTCAAATAGAATTAGACTTAAAACAAAGACGAAATAACTGATAGTCATGCCTGAAGATAATATAGACCACATAGATTTTGATACATTAAATAAAAAGGCACTGTCTGCCCCATTGGTAACTCATATATACATCGCAGATCCCTCTGCTCATTATTTCAATGGAAAAATATATATATATCCATCTCATGACATTGATGCAGGCGAGGCTTTTGACGATTTGGGAAGTCATTTTGCGATGGAAGATTACCATGTTATTTCCATGGACAGTATAGACAGTAAAGCTGTTGATAATGGTGTGGCCTTGCACGTAGATGATGTGCCTTGGGCAAAACAGCAAATGTGGGCCCCCGATGCCAATGAAAAAGACGGGAAATTTTATCTTTTCTTTCCAGCAAAAGATTACGAAGGGATTTTTCGAATTGGTGTGGCTATCAGCGATTCTCCAACAGGCCCCTTTAAAGCTGAGCCAAAAGCCATTGAGGGCAGTTTTTCTATAGACCCGGCTGTTTTTAAAGACGATGATGGTGCCTATTATATGTATTTTGGAGGCCTTTGGGGAGGTCAATTACAACGCTGGAGAACAGGTGTTTTTAATGCCGATCAGCCTGAAAGTCCTACCGCTTTCCTTCCAGCAGACGACGAACCGGCTTTGTTGCCATTGGTTGCTAAAATGTCCGAGGATCTATTGGCATTTGGCGAAACTCCTAAGGCATTAGAAATTCTTGACGAAAATGGAGATCTTCTGCTTTCAGGAGATAATGACCGCCGCTTTTTTGAAGCCGCTTGGTTACACAAACATAATGGGAAATATTATTTTTCATACTCCACTGGAGACACCCATTTTATATGTTATGCCATTGGAGATAGTCCCTATGGGCCGTTCATCTATACAGGCCGAATTCTTAACCCCGTTGTGGGGTGGACTTCCCACCATTCTGTTTGTGAAGTCGAGGGGAAAACCTATTTGTTTTACCACGATTCTTCCCTATCAAAAGGCGTTACGCATTTAAGATCTGTAAAGTTAGCCGAATTAAAATACCGCCAGGACGGTACCATTATTACTTTAGATCCTTATTAATTTTAATCAACATTTTTAGTTATTATAATTTAAGCTTATGTTTGAGTATACTTAACATTTTTTATTTTGATCATTAACTAATGAAAGACAGACATCTCATACATCTACATTGGCGCAGCGGATTTGGTATTACACCTTCTTCCTTGAAGTCGGCCAAACTTTTGAGCAAGCAAAATAATGTCAATTCAATTTTTGATATTTCAAAAAAAATTGAACTTATTCAACTCGATTTATCTGAATTTGATCAATTTCTAAAGACGCCCTACAAAAAGTATAAAAATATACACGGTGAGGAAGCGGCTACAAAGTTGAGACAAAAGAGTCAAAGAAAGGTACGGGAATTGAACTTTGAATGGTTAAAAAAAATTGCTAGCTCCGACTGTGTTTTTCGAGAGAAAATGACACTTTTTTGGGCTAATGTATTTGTCTGTAGAGACAATCACATTCTTCATATAATTCAATTTAACAACACCCTGCGCAAACACGCTTTGGGTGATTTTGGGGTCTTTGTAAAAGCAGTTGCAAGAACACCATCTATGCTGAAATACCTCAACAACAACCGCAATGTAAAGCTCAAACCCAACGAGAACTTTGCACGAGAGTTATTAGAACTCTTTACTTTGGGTCTGGGGAATTTTTCAGAGCAGGACATCAAAGAAGCGGCCAGGGCTTTTACCGGTTGGAATTTTAAAGCCAATGGCGATTTTATTATAAGAGCCAATAAACACGATGAAAACGCCAAAACATTTTTAGGGGTCTCTGGAAATTTAGGTGGTGATGAGGTTATAGATATCATTCTCAAGCAGCGCCAATGTGCGGAGTTTATTTGTAAAAAAATATACACCTATTTTGTTAATCCGAGTATTGATGCTTCTCATTTAAATGAGCTCACGAATTTATTTTATAAAGACTATAATATTGAGAAACTGATGCGTTATATTTTTATGTCTGATTGGTTTTACGACGAAAATAACATCGGCGCTAAAATTAAATCACCTGTAGAATTGATGGTAGGGATTCAAAAGATCGTACCGTCAGTTTTTATAAAACAGCGTCAAGTCAGCTATCTTCAAAAAATGATGGGGCAAATTCTTTTATATCCTGTCAATGTTGCAGGGTGGAAAGGGGACCGTTATTGGATTGATTCAAATTCGTTGATGTTCAGGTTGAAACTTCCCTCAGTTCTTTTGAATAATGCCAACATTAGCCTGATGCCTAAAGGGGAATTTGAAGACGATTTTAGTGATTTTTATAACCAAAAGAGTCAACAGTTCAAAGTTTCAGATCAAGCGCGTGCTTATTTTGAAACGCATTATGCTAATATATCCAAAGAGGAGTTAAAAGCTATTTTGGTTCTGCCAAAGTTGGATCAAGACACCGATGAGATGCTAAATATTTACCAACATCAAAATGCCTATCAATATTGCATTCAATTGATGTCTATTCCAGAATATCAATTGTGTTAAATTGTAGTTTATGAAAAGAAGAGATTTTTTAGCCAAAAGTTCACTTGCCAGTAGCTTGATGCTGGTTCCAAATTTTATGAAAGCTTTTGAAAGCTTAGACCCTGCAACACTGGGCTACAAAAAATTGGTTCTCATCCAGCTATCAGGCGGAAATGATGGTTTAAACACCATCATTCCACACAGAAATGATTTGTATTATAAATACAGACCTAGTATTTCAATTCCTAAAAATAAATTGATTGATCTCAATGGTGACTTGGGGTTCAATGAAAATCTGGGCCCGTTAAAATCTCTTTACGATGAAGGCAATTTATCAATCATAAACAATGTAGGTTATCCCAATCCAAACAGATCTCATTTTAGATCTACAGATATTTGGCAAACTGCGAGCAGTTCTTCAGAGTATTTGGATACGGGATGGATGGGCAGATACATCGACCAATATGGCAAAAATTCGTACATTGGTATTGAGGTAGATGATTCTTTGTCACTAATAATGAAGGGTGAATCAATGAACGGAATTGCGACTAGAGACGCAAAAAAAATGTTTAATAATACCAAAACCCCATTCTTTGGTAAAGTTTTAGAAACGCAAACAGCGGCACATTTAAGTGAACACAATTTAGGCTATTTGTACAAAACAATGGTGAGTGCTAAATCTTCTGCCAAGTATATATATGAAACTTCTAAAACTTCAAAAAGTACAAAGTCGTATCCCAATAATGCCTTTGCAAAACAATTAAAAACTACAGCAGAGTTTATCAATTCTGGATTAGCTACCAAGGTTTATTATGTTTCTATGGGGGGCTTTGACACCCATGCTGGGCAATCCAACAGACAAGCCAGGCTGCTCAAGACTTATGCTCAGGCTATCGATGTGTTTGTAGCAGATCTAGAAGTTTCAGATTCATTTAAAGACACCTTGATTGTTACATTTTCAGAGTTTGGAAGACGTGTACAACAAAATGCTGCTGCAGGAACAGACCACGGCGCTGCAAGCAACCTTTTTATCATCGGAAAAAATCTCAAAAACCCCGGCTTCTACAACGCCAGTCCCGATTTAGTCAATCTAGATGATAATGGCGATTTGAAGTATGCTGTAGATTTTAGATCTGTTTATGCGACACTTCTAGATCAATGGTTGGATGCCAGTCATTCTAAAATATTGGGAAAATCATTTAAAACTTTAAATTTTATATAATTTCTTGTTAATGATTTATAAATTTATTTTGGCTTCAATTCTATTAGTGTTTGCTTCATATGTATCACTTACCAACCTATATTTAAAATATTTTTGAATTCTATACAGCACCAATTTATGCAAACAGAATATTATCTAGGATTTGATTTGGGAAGTTCTTCCGTTAAAGTGGCTTTAGTAGAAGCGGCTACGGGTGAAAATATATTAAGTCTTCACGAACCCCAACACGAAATGTCTATTCTTTCAGAGAAAAGCGATTGGGCGGAACAAGACCCTAATGATTGGTGGAAATTTGTATGTCAAGGGACCAAACGAATTTTACAAGAATCAAAAATCGATCCTTCATCCATTCAAGCCGTTGGAATTTCTTATCAAATGCACGGTTTGGTGCTTGTTGATGGTGACGGCGAACCACTGCGGAATTCCATTATTTGGTGCGACAGTCGCGCTGTAGACATTGGTAAACAAGCTTTTGAAGATTTAACTAAAGAACGCTGTGTTTCCAATCTTTTAAACTCCCCCGCAAACTTTACAGCCTCTAAGCTCAAATGGGTTAAAGACAACGAACCTGAGTTGTATAAAAAAATTCATAAGTTCATGTTACCCGGTGATTTTATTGCATTTAAACTGACAAATGAAATTTCAACCACTAAAAATGGCTTATCAGAAGGTATTTTTTGGGATTATAAATCTGATTCTATTGCCAATTGGTTACTTGATTATTTTGAATTTAGCCCCGATTTGGTCCCCAACATTGTAGAGAATTTTACACCTCAAGCTTTCATCTCAAAACAAGCAGCAGTAGAAACAGGATTAGCTGAGGGTATCCCGATTACCTATCGTGCAGGCGATCAGCCAAACAACGCTCTTTCGCTAAACGTATTCAACAGTGGAGAAGTTGCTGCCACTGGGGGTACGTCAGGAGTTATATATGCGGTGACTGACAGTAAAAATTCTATTGAAGCGAGTCGAATCAATCATTTTGCTCACGTAAATTATTCATCTGAAAAGCCAACAATTGGAAAATTGTTATGTATTAACGGTGCTGGGATTATGTACCGCTGGTTACGCAATCAAAGTTCTGCAGAATCCTACGAAACGAT
>JAQCJC010000018.1 GCA_027593245.1 Bacteroidota bacterium
CCGCCTTTTTTAATTAAACCCCCACAGTAATGTGGGGGTTTTTTTATGCATAAATCTAAATATGTGTTTAACTTCACCTGGTTGGGCTAAAACTCAGAAGTCAAATGAAATTTGATGGATGGGTATTTTTGTTCGGTCATTTGTAACGAAAATTTTGAATCGGCCAAAAAGACTAATTGTCCTTGTTTGTCCTTGGCCAAAAATCGTTGTTTTACGCGTTTAAATTCTTTAAATTCTTCACTCTTTTCGTCTTGGGGTTCTACCCAAGCGGCTTTGTGGACATTCAAATTCTCATAACTGCATTTGGCCCCGTATTCGTGCTCCAGTCGGTATTGAATTACTTCGTACTGAAGTGCGCCTACCGTCCCAATTACTTTTCTGCCATTGAGATCTAGCGTAAACAATTGAGCGACACCCTCATCCATGAGTTGGTCAATCCCTTTGTAAAGCTGTTTTGATTTTAATGGATCTGCATTGTTGATATATCTGAAATATTCTGGAGAAAAACTTGGAACCCCCTTGTAATTTAAAATCTCACCTTCGGTTAGAGTATCACCAATTTTAAAATTTCCTGTATCGTGAAGTCCAACAATATCACCAGGATATGAGGTGTCTACAATTTCTTTTTTTTCGGCAAAAAAGGCGTTTGGGCTAGAAAATTTTAGATTCTTGTTATGGCGGACATGCAAGTAAGCTGTATTCCTTTTAAAGGTTCCCGACACAATCTTAATAAAAGCAAGTCTGTCGCGGTGTTTTGGGTCCATATTGGCATGAATCTTAAAAACAAAACCCGAAAATTTATCCTCATCTGGAGCCACAATTCGCTCCTCACTCGCTTTTGGACGAGGAGTGGGCGCTATGGATACAAAGCAATCCAATAATTCTTTGACGCCGAAATTATTTAGCGCAGAACCAAAAAATACCGGTTGGAGTTCACCATTTAAGTAGCTGTCTTTATCAAAACCGGGGTAGATACCTTCAACAAGTTCTATTTCTTCACGGAGGGTTTCAGCTGTTTTGTCGCCCATAAGTGAATTGAGAGTACTATCCGATAAATCTGAAATTTCCACTGTATCATCAATGTTTTTTTTACTGTCGCCTGTAAAAAGATTAATGTTTCGTTTCCACAGATTGTAAATGCCTTTAAAATCATACCCCATGCCAATAGGAAAGCTCAGTGGTGTAACTTTTAATCCTAATTTTTGTTCTACCTCGTCCAAAAGATCAAAAGCGTCTTTTCCTTCGCGGTCCATTTTATTGATAAATACGATGATAGGTATATTGCGCATCCGGCAGACTTGAACCAGTTTCTCTGTTTGTTCCTCAACTCCTTTGGCTACATCAATAACGACAATTACGCTATCAACAGCAGTTAGAGTGCGGAAAGTATCTTCCGCAAAATCCTTGTGTCCAGGTGTGTCTAAAATATTGATTTTGATGTCGTTATATTCAAATGCTAAAACTGAAGTTGCGACAGAAATTCCACGTTGCCGTTCAATTTCCATAAAGTCACTAGTGGCTCCCTTTTTAATTTTGTTGCTTTTAACTGCACCGGCTTCTTGTATAGCTCCTCCAAAAAGAAGTAATTTTTCTGTAAGTGTTGTTTTTCCGGCATCGGGGTGAGATACGATTCCAAAGGTACGGCGGCGCTGTATTTCGCTTTTAAAAGACATTGAAAAATTATTTTGGCAAAGATACGATTATTCAATCAAGTACAATTGACATAGATTTGCTTTCTCATCGCAAAATATAATATTTGAGATTTACATTTTGGGAATAAATTAATAAATTATAATAAATTAGTTAATAATTTAGCATCATGGTTGAAGAACAAGTCATTCTGGTAAATGAGCATGATGAGCAAATTGGGTTGATGCCCAAAATGGAAGCGCATGAAAAGGCGGTTTTACATCGCGCTTTTTCTGTATTTGTATTCAATGCCAAGAATGAACTTATGTTGCAACAACGCGCTGCTCATAAATACCATTCTCCGTTGTTGTGGACCAATACTTGTTGCAGTCACCAACGCGATGGGGAATCCAATGTAGAAGCTGGCATAAGACGTCTCAAAGAGGAGATGGGATTCACCACGGCCTTAAAAGAAACAACATCATTTATTTACAAAGCGCCTTTTGATAATGGACTCACAGAACATGAACTGGATCACATAATGCTAGGGTACTACGAAAATGACCCCATTATAAATAAGCAAGAGGTTGAGGATTGGAAATGGATGCCGTTGGAGGATGTGAAACACGATATTAATGTACATCCAGAGCTATATACAGCTTGGTTCAAAATAATTTTCGATAAATTTTATAATTATATAAACACAAACGCATGAACGTAACAATAAGTCGCCGTGCCCATTTTAATGCGGCCCATAGATTGCACAGACCTGATTGGAGTGCAGAAAAAAACGTTGCTGTTTTTGGTAAATGCAATAACCCTAATTTCCATGGACATAACTACGAAATGGTTGTTAGTGTAACAGGTAAAATTGATCCTGAAACTGGCTATGTTGTTGATGTGAAAATTTTAAAAGATTTTATAAAATCAGAAGTAGAGGATGCATTTGATCACAAAAACTTAAACCTTGACGTGCCAGAATTTAAAGATTTAAACCCTACAGCAGAAAATATAGTTGTAGTTATATATAACAAGTTAAAAGCCGTTTTGGAGCCGCATTTAGCCTTAGAAGTTACACTTTACGAAACGCCAAGAAATTTTGTATCCTATTCAGGTACATAATGTACGATCCTTCCTTATCTTCTAAAAACTTCCACTTTGAAAAAACATTTTTAAACTAAAGCTGCAAATTAGCTACAAATGCAGTTTTATATTTAAAAATGATGTAATTTTGTACAAAATAAAAAAACACAATCATGGCTAACGTTAGAAATTTAAAAAAAGATATCAATTATGTTTTAGGTGATATCATCGAAGCAGTTTATATTTGGGAATCTGCAAACCCAGAAAAGGATCGAAAAAAGAGTGAGTCCATAATCGACGAAGCCATTGCTACTTTTGATGAACTTATCGAAAAGGTCAATGCTCGTGATGTTGAAAACCACAAGACTCATTTCAATGGAATCGCTTCAGAACTTGAGTCTAAGGGACGCGCTATGATTGAGAAGATTAACGCCCTTTAGTTAGTTAGCTCAAGGCTTTATTTTTTCTATGTAATCTTTTAAAATCACCCCGTATTTTGACGCTGCAATTCTTGGCGTTAAACTGTTGTATACTGTATCTAAATACTTTGGATTAGCGTCATATACATCAGATAAAGCGATGTAGGGCGCAACTTCATTATCGTTATTACTAACCGCATAATTGATGCTGTATAAGTATTGTCTTTTTAAGTTAATTTCTATTTCATTTTCTGTGGAGATAACATCTTGTTTATTGCTTGTACGTTGTGCATTTAAAGAAGCTTCGATTAATTCTAATTGTTTATTTTTAAATCGCGTTAGATTAGCGCGGTAGTCATTTAGAAGTTCTTGTTGTACGTTGCCCTCTATTTTAGCATCGTATACAAATCGTTTTAAACTAGTGTTTATCGTTGTATTGCCTTCGCTAGCAAAAAATTCAATTCGCTCAGCAGTTGGTTGATTGGATAAACTTAAATAAAGTACTTCCGGCTCTTGAAGTTCACAACTCAAAACAAAGAATTCTGTACCTTTAATTGACAGAGAGTCTACAGTGATGTACGCGCTGTCTTTAAACATTTGTAAATAAGCAGTTCCTTTTTGTAATCCTTTTATAGTAGATGAAACAGTTGCGTTGTGTTTTGGTGCTGTGTTACAGCCGACGAGGGCAGTTAGGAGAAAAAATTGAAATATTCGGTTCATGCGTGTTTTTTAAAAATTAATTATCTCAAGAAGTTGCTGCTGCCAAGGTCATAAGAATTGTACATCCAATTGCAGCTACTGTCCCTATAGCATAACCAAAAACAGCAAGTAAAACTCCAACGGTTGCTAGAGAGGGGTGAAAAGCAGAGGCCACAATCGGAGCAGAGGCCGCTCCACCAACATTGGCTTGACTTCCTACGGCTAGAAAAAAATAAGGAGCCTTAATTAGTTTTGCAACAAGAATTAGCAATAGTGCATGAATACTCATCCACACTACACCAATAGCAATGAGTCCAGTATTGTCTAAAATGAGTTTTAAATCCATTTTCATGCCAATAGTAGCCACTAAAATATAGATAAAAACACTACCAAATTTACTTGCTCCAGCTCCTTCATAGTTTTTCGCTTTTGAAAATGAAAGGGCTATTGCTACAAGTGTCGAAATACTTATCATCCAGAAAAATGACGATCCTAAAAAGGTAAATATATTTCTAGCGGTAGTGGACTCAATTCCAGATATGTATTTGTCAAATAAAGGGGCTAAGTATCCTGCACCAAAATGAGCAAAACTAACCGTCCCAAAGGCAATTCCAACCATAATCATCAAGTCAGTTAAGCTTGGGTTTCTTTTAACACTTTCAGTAAATGATGATACTCTGTCTTTTAGTTCTTCAATTGCTGTTGTATCTGCTTTTAGCCATGAATTGATGCGTTTGCGTTTTCCAATTCCAATAAGTAAAAGCGCCATCCAAATATTTGCGACTACAATATCTACAAATACCATTCCGCCGTACAGTTTAGGGTTGTATCCATAAATTTCCAACATAGCTGTTTGGTTTGCACCGCCACCTATCCAACTGCCTGCAAGGGTAGAAAGTCCACGCCAAACCGCATCTGCACCAATACCACCAACGGTTTCAGGTGAGATCATAGCAATAAGTAAAATAGCAATAGGGCCTCCAATGACAATTCCAATAGTTCCAGTAAAAAACATAATGAGGGCTTTCCAGCCTAAATTGAATACAGCTTTCAAATCAATACTCAATGTCATGAGCACTAAGGCTGCTGGAAGCAAATAACGACTGGCAACATAGTATAAACTACTACTTTCTTGCACTACAGCTCCAGTATCAGTAATGCGTTCCCAGTCTGGAGCAATCCATCCTAATGTTGTAAAAACTGCTGGCAGCATGTAAGCCATAAAAAGCCCAGGAACTATTTTGTAAAATTTGAACCAAAAACCAGAAGTTTTGGACTCGGTATAAAAAATAAAAGCAATG
Organism: Bacteroidota bacterium; assembly: GCA_027593245.1. Taxonomy (GTDB): domain Bacteria; phylum Bacteroidota; class Bacteroidia; order Flavobacteriales; family Flavobacteriaceae; genus UBA3537. The sequence continues at coordinate 5,132 of JAQCJC010000018.1, forward strand.
GCTAACATTAGTAAGCCAAAAACAATTGTATCGTTTGTTATTAGTGGTATGCTTTCGGTCATTTTTTTAGAATTTTACTGCTACCTGTATTGACAAATATAAACATAATGAGCAGTAAATAGCCACTAAACTAAAGGCAAATAATGAATCGTTGATTTTGGTATTATATAAAAATAGTTAAAGGGATTTGTTTTTTTTGGCACGGAAGTTGATTAATAAAAATATATTATTTAATTTTTTTGTTAGTAATATATTTTGGTTGGTTAGTGGTTAAAGCATCATTTTTTTAAATGGTGCTTTTTCCTTTTGTGAAAGTATTGTTAAAGACAACATTCATTTGAATTAATCGTCATAATTTTATACTATAAAGTTCGTATATTGAATACACTTTGGTTTGTTAGTAATAAAAGCACTGTTTAACAGTGCTTTTTTAGTTTAATGAAATAACGAATGCCAATATGCTGTCCGTTACTTCTGCAGCTAGTTCTATTTCACTCTCATTATAAGATTTCATATTTTCCAAATCATCTCCTTCAATCTTCACCAAAATATGATTCATTTTTTCAACTACAACTAATTCTCCTTTGGTTGCTGCACTGTATAATAGTTCTGCCTCAGGTATTCCGACCTGAAGGTCTTTATCCCCATTGATGATAAGTGATCGAATACTTTGTTTCCTCATTTCTTCGGCTGGGTCATATTGCATCCAATTTGCCATAAATGCTTGTACTTCTAAATTGAAAATAGATGACAGAGCAACAGGATAATCATTTGTTGTTTTTCCCGCTTTTAGGTCGGCTATAACTCGTTTGCTTTCATTTAAAAACATTGGAGCTGTTTTTGAAATTTGTTCTATCAAAATTTGGTCAATAGTTTTCCCAGCACCGGCTAGTGAGATAAAGCCTGATACATTTTGATCCAACGCCAAAAGTCCTACTAAGCTTCCTTGGCTATGTCCAGCTATAACAATTGTTTTATAATTAGGCGCAAAATAATCAATCACAGATTTAGCATCAGTTACAAAATCATCAAAAGAAATATTTTTATCAATTGTCTTAGTGCGAATTTGTTTTACAATTCTCTTGTCGTAGCGAAATGTAGAGATTCCGTTGTTGGATAGATTAACTGCTAATTTTTTCAACATGTCATTCTTCATAAAAGATTGATTTCCATCGCGGTCAGTAGGGCCTGAGCCTCCAATGAAAATAATTAAGGGAGTAGACTCTGTGTCGATTGGAGTAAGTAAGGTTCCCTCAATATGCTGGTTTATTGTAAGTTCTGTTTCTGTAAAAATTTGTGCTGTCACAAAATTTAAACCTAGCATGTAAAATAAAAATAATTTGCTGTAGTTTTTCATGATGACTATTTAATGATTCGAAAAGTCAAATTAATGCGTTCTTTGGTATTTTTTTTTGTTTTTGGAATTTGATGTAGCCAATGATGTTGAGTGCTCCCACTCATAACCAACAGGCTTCCATGTGCTAAGTTCAACTTTAATTTTTGAGATTTATCCATACGATGTTTCATGTTAAACATACGTTCTCCACCTAAACTTACCGATGCAATAACAGGGTTTTTTCCTAATTCTTTTTCATTATCAGCATGCCATCCGTTGCTGTCTTGTCCGTCGCGGTATAAATTGAGTAAACAAGATGTAAATGAAAGTTTTAGTCGATTTTCAATTTTAGATTTTATTTCTAATAAATGTGCAGTAAATGGGCTAGGATACATTTTGATGTTTGAATAACTATAGGGGTTTTTGTTATTGCCATAAAGCGCGGTTAATCGCGGTTGATCATAAACTTTTCCAAAGACTTTAATCTGGTCTTTCTGCCAATTGGTCTCTTGACGCAATACACTAAAATATCTAGACGCTTCTTGTTTTGATAAGAATAACGGATCGTAAGATAATTCAGCATCTTTCAACGCAAGAGGTTCATTATTTTGATCTTGAAAAAGCATTATTTTAATTTTTTCTAAGTTATTTTAAATTAATTTATAAAAAAATACAGACCTGCGAGTTTTGGTTGTTGATCTTTAGTGAAATTAACTCTTTTTTTTTGAATTGCATTAGTTTACTTTTATCATTAAAAAAAGGCGATTCATGAAAATCGCCTTTTTTTAATGGTAGATTAAACTTATTTAATCATATCGTAACTTCTTTTAATGAAGTTAGTTAACGCCTCTCCTTTAAGAAGCCCTAGTGAGAGTTGAGCTAAATCTAAGCTCTGATTAATTAAACGTTCACGTTTTTTTGCAGTTTTTGTATTAAGAATTTCATTGACTAAGTCAGCGTTGGTATTCACTACAAGGTTATAAATTTCTGGCATATTACCCATGCCAAACATTCCTCCACTGCCCCCAGTTTGCTGCATCTCTTTCATACGGCGCATAAATTCTGGTTGTGTGATTATAAATGGCGCAGCATTGCTGTCCATAGCCTCTAATTGAACAATGAATTTTTCTGAAGAAATAACAGCTTTTAGTTGTTCATCTAGTTTTGTTTTTTCCTCCTCACTTAGTTTTGAAATTGTGTGTTCTTCTTTCTGAATCAATTTATCTACATGGTCTGAATCAACTCGAACAAATGAAATCTTTTCTTTACTGCCCTCCAATTTTTGAATCAAATGTGATACAATTGGTGAATCTAATAACAGAACTTCATATTCTTTTGATTTGGCAGCTTCTATATAGCTATGTTGTTCTTCAGCATTGGATGCATACAATATGACAAGTTTATCGTCTTTGTCCGTTTGTTTTGCTTTAATTTTGTTGTACAGCTCATCATATGTATAATATGTTCCGTCAACAGTAGGGTACAATGCAAATGCTTCTGATTTTTCGAAGAACTTTTCTTCAGAAAGCATGCCGTATTCAATTACGATTTTAATATCGTTCCATTTAGCCTCAAAATCTTCCCTGTTATTATTAAATAAGGACTTTAATTTATCAGCTACTTTTTTTGTAATATATGAAGATATTTTTTTGACAGCACCATCAGCTTGAAGGTACGAACGCGACACATTCAAGGGAATGTCTGGCGAGTCGATAACTCCACGTAGCATTGTCAAAAATTCAGGAACTATCCCTTCCACATTGTCAGTAACGAAAACTTGATTTTGATACAGTTGAATGCGGTCTTTCTGGATATTCATGTCATTCGACATTTTTGGGAAATATAATATTCCTGTCAAATTGAAGGGGTAGTCAACGTTCAAGTGAATGTTGAAAAGCGGCTCTTCAAACTGCATTGGATATAGCTCACGATAAAAACCTTTATAATCTTCGTCTTTTAGATCAGATGGTGTTTTGGTCCATGCTGGACTTGGATTATTGATGATGTTGTCAGCTGTAATTTGACGGTGTGGCTCGGTAGTTTCTTTGCCGTCTTTGTCAGTTGTTGTTTTTGGTTTATGTTCTGGATCATTTATTTCTTTTGTGCCAAATTTGATAGGTATAGGCATAAACTTGTTGTACTTGTTTAACAACTCAGTAATCCTTTTTTCTTCTAAAAATTCTGTCGAGTCTTCTGCGATGTGCAGAATAATCTCGGTACCACGCTCTTTTTTATCTGATTTCTCTAAGCTGTACTCCGGGCTTCCGTCGCACAACCAGTGAGCTGCCGGTTCGTTTTTGTACGATTTAGTAATAATTTCTACTTTTTCAGCGACCATGAATGCAGAGTAAAAACCAAGACCAAAATGTCCAATAATACCAGCATCTTCAACTTTATCTTTGTATTTGTCTAAAAACTCTTCTGCACCTGAAAAAGCGACCTCGTTGATGTATTTTTGAACCTCGTCTGCTGTCATTCCAATTCCTTGATCAATCAAGTGAAGTTTTTTGCCCTCTTTGTCAATTTTAACTTCAATTTTTGGGGTTCCATATTCTACTTTTGCCTCTCCAATATTGGTTAAGTGCTTTAGTTTCAACGTGGCGTCTGTTGCATTACTGATCAACTCGCGTAAAAAGATTTCGTGATCACTGTACAGAAACTTTTTAATTAGCGGAAAAATATTTTCAACGGATACATTTATTGTTCCTTTACTCATGGTATTTTTTGTTTTTCAATTAATAATGTTAAAATTATGACAAAAAGGATACCATTTTGTTCAATGTGACAAACTGGCATTGTATAAAGTTTATATTTGTAGAACAATCACAACAAAACATCTGTATGTACAATTCGAAAATATTAGGAATGGGTCATTACGTTCCAGAAAACGTAATAACCAATGACGACTTGTCACAGCTTATGGATACAAACGATCAGTGGATCCAAGAGCGAACAGGTATTAGACAGCGTAGATGGGCTGTTAAGGGTGATGGAGACACAACCTTTAGTATGGGTTTGAAGGCTGCTAAAAATGCAATTCGAAACTCCGGAATTGATAAACAGGATATTGATTTTATTGTATTCGCTACACTGAGCCCTGACTACTACTTCCCAGGTCCCGGTGTTCAGGTTCAAGAAGCCCTCGAAATTGATACTGTTGGTGCTTTGGATGTCCGTAACCAATGTTCAGGTTTTGTCTATGGAATTTCTGTTGCAGATCAATTTATTAAAACAGGGATGTACAAAAATATTTTGGTCATTGGCAGCGAATTGCAATCCCGTGGTATTGATGTATCTACAAGGGGAAGAAGCATTTCTGTTATTTTTGGTGATGGTGCAGGTGCTGCCGTACTTACAAGAGAGGAGGACACCAGTAAAGGTATTTTATCGTCTCATTTGCACTCTGAGGGTCAGCATGCTCTAGAGCTTGCTGCAGAAGCGCCGGGAATGGGAAAGCGTTGGGTGACAGAAATTATTGCTGATAATGACCCTGAAGATATGAGTTACAGACCTTATATGAACGGGCAATTTGTTTTTAAAAACGCAATAAGAAGATTTAGTGAAGTCATAAATGAAGGTCTTGAAGCTAATAACCTCAATGTTTCGGATATCAGTATGTTAATTCCTCATCAAGCTAATTTGCGTATTTCTCAATACATTCAAAAAAAGTTTCAACTTTCTGATGAGCAGGTATTTAATAATATTCAAAATTATGGAAATACTACTGCTGCATCTATCCCCATTGCGCTGAGTGAGGCTTGTGAACAAGGGAAAATTAAATCTGGAGACACAGTTGTACTTGCTGCTTTTGGTAGTGGTTTTACGTGGGGTAGTGTGATTATTAAATGGTAGATTCCTATCAAACCTTAGTTTTTGGTGCTTCGCCCAATCCCGATCGATATGCCTATAAAGCTATTTTGATGCTTAGAAAGTTTGGTGTACCAGTTAAGGCTTTTGGCTCAAGACAGGGTACTGTTGCTGAGATAAAAATTGACACGAATTTGAAACCCTACAAAAACATTCATACTGTTACCCTTTATTTAAATCCAAAACGACAGTCAGTATACATCGATTATATTTTGAATCTTAATCCAAAGCGAGTGATTTTTAATCCAGGAACTGAAAACCCCGCTTTTTTTAAAGCTTTAGATCAGCACGATATTTCATATGAAATGTCTTGTACTTTGGTTTTATTGTCTACGAATCAATACCAATCCTAGAAATGTGAGAAGCCCATTGATGGGGAGTAGTTCATAACCAATGACATAGCCACCGATTTGTTCTGCAGGAATTTGCCCTAAGCTATAAGAAATAGAAACAGACAATAACGCTACTAGCCAAACCCATTTATCTTTGATCTTATAATTTGTAAAAATTCCAAAGGCAAAAAGACCAAGTAATGGACCATAGGTATATGTGGCAGCCGTGAGAAGACTATTTATGACATTGGAATTTAAGATATGTTTAAAAGCTATAATAACAAAAATCAAAAGTACACTCATCCCTATGTGAGTTTGTTTTCGAATGCGTTTTTTGTCAGTATCTGAATGTTTATTGAGGTCTAAAATATCGACACAAAAAGAAGTTGTAAGCGATGTAAGAGCACTATCGGCACTGCTGTAAGCCGCTGCAATAAGTCCTAAAATAAAAACTGAAGCTAAAGTCATTCCTAATCCAGTATTAAGTGCAATTTCAGGGAAAAGTAAATCGGTCTTAGGATCTCCATCCATAAGAGGTAATGCAATGTCAAACCGCTCTGCATAAATGAATAACAAAGCGCCCAAAAGTAAAAACAAGAATGTTACTAGTGTTAGTACAATACTAAACCAGAGCATATTTTTTTGTGCATCTTTTAGCGATTTACAGGTTAGGTTTTTCTGCATCATATCTTGATCTAATCCTGTCATACAAATGGTGATAAACATGCCTCCAAAAAACGACTTCAAGAAATGATCTCTTGTCAAAATAGAGTTTGTTCTAAAGATTGAGCTGTATTGATTCAATTCTTCAGAAGCTAAAAATTCTGAAAAACTCCACCCTAACTCATTTGTGATAAAATAAATAGAAAGTACCACAGCACAAACCATAAAAAGCGTTTGTAGTGTGTCGGTCCAAACAATGGTTTTGATGCCCCCTTTGTTGGTGTAAATCCAGATGAGTAGTATTGATAAAATGACCGTGACTTCAAAAGGAATATTCCATTGTTCAAAGACAAATTGTTGCAATACAATTGCCATTAGATACATTCGAAAAGCAGCCCCTAAAACCCTAGAAACAAAAAAGAAAAATGCACCAGTTTTGTGGCTAATACGGCCAAATCGCTGTTGTAGGTATTCGTAAATTGAGGTTAGATTTAATTTGTAATAAATAGGCAACAGCATAAAAGCAACCACAACATAGCCCGCAACATATCCCAAGCACACTTGAAAATAGCTAAACTCTGAACTTTGAACCCAACCTGGGACAGAAATAAACGTCACACCAGAAAGAGAGGCACCTATCATACCGAACGCTACCAAATACCAAGGCGATTGCTTACCGGCTTTAAAGAAATCTGTATTACTGTCATTTTTTCCTGTTAATCGTGCAATGACGACTAGAAATACAAAATAAACAAAAGTGATCAGTAGAATGTGTTGTCCTTTCAACTTAATAAATTTATATTTGTGGTACTCAAATACACCACAAGACTTGGTAAATTTATAATTTTATAAAATAACCTAAAGCTAAATTACAGGATATTTCACCCCTTTTCCTTTAACCCATACTAATATGGTATTTGAACCGTTCTAAAAAGTATAAGATAAAATATGGAATTTTCATCGAAGTTATTGCAGAATGCTGTTAATGAAGTAGCGCAATTACCTGGTATAGGTCGGCGAACCGCACTTCGGCTTGTACTGCATTTATTACGACAACCAGAGCATCAGACGAGTCAGCTCTCTAATGCGTTAACCGTAATGAGATCGTCTATAAATTTTTGCGCACAATGCCATAATATTTCAGACAACCTACTTTGTGAGATTTGTGCAAATCCCAATAGGAATCAACAAACCATCTGTGCAGTAGAAGACATAAGAGATGTTTTGGCTATTGAAAGTACAGGGAGTTTTAGAGGAATTTATCATGTTCTGGGGGGTAAAATTTCTCCAATGGATGGAATAGGACCATCAGACTTGAATATTCAAAGCTTGGTTGATAAAGTTCATACAGGAAAAGTAAATGAATTGATTTTTGCTTTGAGTTCTACAATGGAGGGCGATACTACAAACTTTTATATATACAAACAGATTCAAGGTGCTAACATCACCCTGTCTACAATTGCTAGAGGTATTTCAGTTGGTGATGAATTAGAATATACAGATGAAGTCACCCTGGGCCGTAGCATAACCAATAGAGTGCCATTTGAATCCTCAATAAAACCTTAACCATTTGAAATTATCAGTTGTCATTCTGAATTACAATGTGCGTTACTTTCTGGAGCTCTGCCTAAGAAGTGTCCAAGCTTCGTTAGAAGGAATCAAATCTGAAATTATTGTGATAGATAATGACTCGTCTGATGAGAGCTGCGCAATGGTTAAGGACAGATTTCCAAATGTACGTCTAATTGAAAATAAAGAAAATATAGGCTTTTCAAAAGCTAACAACCAGGCTGTTCTGCAGGCCAAAGGGGAGTATATTTGTATTTTAAATCCTGATGTAGTTCTGACTGAAAACACATTGAAGAATTTACTCAATTTTTCAGAATCCAAATCCAATGTTGGGATAGTTGGTTGCAGGCTTATTGATGGCTCAGGTTTATTTTTGCCAGAAAGCAAAAGAAATTTTCCTAAAATCTCTATTTCTTTACAGAAATTTATTGGAATTGGAACAAAGTATTATGCCAATCACATCGCAGAGTTAGATTCAAAGCCTGTAGACGTAATCCCTGGAGCATTGATGTTTTTAAGACGATCATTGTATAATGAGCTGTGTGGCTTTGATGAAGATTTTTTCATGTATGGAGAAGATATAGACTTGTCTTATAGAGTGCAAAAGCTTGGGTATTTGAATTATTATCTTGGGAACACAACAGTGATCCATTTTAAGGGGGAAAGTACGGCTAAAAATAAAATACAGTCTCAGCGTTTTTACAATGCAATGAGGTTATTTTACAAAAAACATTTTAATACCAATATTTTTACGAGTACTCTAATCTCAATCACAGCTACTTTAGCTCCTTATTTTTCAAATCCAAAGCAGCCTAATAAGCGCATTCCAAAAAAAGTTGCATTTATAAAACCTTTTTCAAATCAGAAATGGCTAAATATCAAAGAATCTATCGCTGTAAGTCCTGATTACGCCTTGTCGCCAAATTCTCACTACGATATTATTTTTGACACTGAATGTATAAGTTTTGAATATGTTATAAGTCAAATTGATTCAAGCGATAATAAATTCATATCCTACAAAATACGTCCAATCAAAACAAACTATTTTGTTGGTAGCGATACCTCAAAACAGCGTGGTGAGGTGATTCATTTCGACGAATTTGAAAGTGTCATCTACTTTTAAAAACAATTGATTTTCTCGCTAATTTTCGTTAATTTTGCAGCACAAATGAAGACCCAAGCAAACAATTATTATGGCAAAATTTGAACTTAAATTACCCAAAATGGGCGAGAGTGTAGCTGAAGCCACTCTAAATACTTGGCTCAAAGAAATTGGGGACCATATTGAAGTTGATGAAGCTGTTGTCGAAATATCCACTGATAAAGTGGATAGTGATGTTCCAAGTGAAGTTAGTGGGGTTCTTCTGGAGAAGAAGTTTGAAGTTGATGAGGTCGTCGAAGTCGGTCAAACCATAGCAATTATAGAAACAGAAGGTAAACATCAGTCCCAAACCACAAAACATGAGGCTGAGGATTCTCATACACAAAATGATGAGGAAGAAATACAAGAAAGCCCTTCAAGTGATGATGTTTCGGAGGTTCAAGATACTGTTGTTGCTGCAAAAATCCTTGCGACACCTTTAAGTTCAAATACTACAAGATTTTATTCTCCTCTAGTCAAAAATATTGCAAAGAAAGAAGGTATTACACAAACAGAGTTGGACCAAATCCCTGGTAGTGGTAAAGGAGGAAGAGTAACCAAAAATGATATGATTAATTATCTAGATCTTCGCACTAAAGGCGATACTCCCAGTGTTAGTTCTATACCCATAACCCCCTCCATATCAGCTCCTGTGGCTTCAACTTTTTCTAGTGGTGCAGATGAAATTATAGAAATGACGCGTATGGGCAAACTCATTTCAAAACATATGATAAACTCTGTGCAAACTTCAGCACATGTTCAATCATTTATTGAAGTTGACGTCACTAAAGTTTGGAATTGGCGTGAGAAAATCAAATTAAAGTTTCATGAAAATTTTGGCGAAAAAATTACATTCACCCCTATTTTTATGGAAGCTGTGGCCAAAGCGCTTACTCTTCACCCAATGCTTAATATTTCTGTAGATGGAGATCGTATTATAAAACACAAATCTATCAATCTTGGTATGGCTACCGCGCTACCAGATGGTAATCTTATAGTCCCAGTAATTAAAAATGCTGATCAGTTGAACTTAATGGGCATGACCAAAAGAGTTAATGACTTGGCGTATCGAGCACGAAACAATCAATTAAATCCAGATGACATACAAGACGGTACCTATACTGTTACTAATGTAGGTGGTTTTGGAAGTATTATGGGTACACCTATTATCAATCAGCCTCAAGTAGGTATTTTAGCTTTAGGTGCGATAAGAAAAGTACCTGCTGTTATTGAAACTAATGAAGGCGATTTTATAGGCATACGTAAAAAAATGTTTTTATCCCATTCATACGACCACAGAGTTGTTAATGGAGCCCTCGGTGGGTTATTTCTTAAAACAGTTAAAGAATTATTGGAGTCTTGGGACGAAAATAGACAAGTTTAGCATATGCAATTGAATCTTAAAAAACCTATTTGTTTCTTTGATTTAGAAACTACAGGAATCAGTATTACATCCGATAGAATTGTTGAAATTTCAATTTTGAAAGTCTTCCCAGATGGAAAAGAAGAAAAGAAAACTTGGTTGGTCAATCCTGAGATGCAAATTCCCGCTCAGGCCACAGCAGTACATGGTATAACCAACGAAAGAGTAGAAGACGCCCCCACATTTAAAATGCTTGCTAAAGAGATTTATTCTTGGATTAAAGATGCTGATTTAGGAGGTTTTAATTCTAACCGTTTTGATATTCCAATTCTTGCCGAAGAAATGCTTCGCGCTGAAGTTGATTTCGATATGAAAAATACACAATCAGTAGATGTTCAAACTATTTTTCACAAAATGGAACAACGAACCCTCACAGCAGCCTACAAGTTTTATTGCGGTAAAGACCTACAAAATGCCCACAGCGCTGAAGCCGACACTATTGCAACGTATGAAGTGCTCAAAGCTCAATTGGATCGGTATGAAGATTTAGAAAACGATACTTCATTTCTAGCACAATTTAGTACGCGTCAAAAGTTTGCCGATTTTGCAGGTTTCATAAAGTTTGATAAAGCTGGTGATGAATGTTTTGCATTTGGAAAACACAAAGGCCAAAAAGTGACTGAGATTTTAAATAAGGAGCCCGGATATTTTGGTTGGCTACTCAACGCAGACTTTCCATTGTTTACTAAAAAGATTTTGACCGCTATTAAATTGCGTGCTTTTAATCAGAAACAATCTTAGATGAAACTGATTTGTATTGGTCGAAATTACATCAATCATATTGCCGAGCTTAAAAACGAAAAGCCGAGTGAACCTGTGGTGTTTATCAAACCCGATACCGCTATTCTTTTAAAAAAACAGCCTTTTTTCATTCCCGATTACTCCAAAAATGTACAACACGAAGTAGAAGTTATTGTTAAAATTAACAGGGTAGGAAAGTATATAAAGACTAAGTTCGCTCACAAGTATTACGATCATATTAGTTTGGGTATTGATTTTACGGCAAGGGATCTTCAACAAAAACTTAAGGCCACTGGTTTGCCTTGGGAAAAAGCTAAGGCTTTTGATGGATCTGCAGTCGTTGGTAAATGGGCGCTAAAATCCACATTTGAAAGCCTTGAAAATCTTTCATTTAGTCTTAAAAAAAATGACGTGGTAGTTCAATCTGGAAATACCCAACAGATGCTTTGGGGTATTGATGCAGTTATTGCTTATGTCTCACAATTTTTTACCCTCAAAATCGGAGATATTATTTTTACAGGTACACCAGCTGGTGTTGGTCAAGTACACGCTGGCGACATTCTCAAAGGATACATTGAAAATGAAGAGTTTTTCAATTTTAAAGTCAAGTAAATGAAAGCAGAGATCATTACTATTGGAGATGAAATTTTAATTGGTCAAATAATTGACACAAATTCGGCCTACATTTCAAAAGAGCTTAATAAAATTGGTATTTCTGTTTTCCAAATCACTTCAGTTCAGGACGATAAAGCACACATTCTAAAAGCACTGAAAAGGGCAGAACAGCAAGTAGATTTGGTAGTTATCACAGGTGGTCTAGGACCAACAAAAGATGACATCACCAAAACTACTTTAGCCGAATACTTTAATGATGCCTTAGTTCGTAATGAAGAGGTTGTTGCACACATAAAACATATTTGGAAAACCTATATAAAGCAACCTTTGCTTAAGGTTAATTTAGACCAAGCGCTGGTGCCCTCAAAAGCCACGGTGTTAATGAACCAATCGGGTTCTGCACCAGGGATGTGGATGCAGAACGATCAAACTATATTTATTTCACTTCCTGGTGTTCCTTTTGAAATGAAAGCATTGATGCAAAACGAAGTTCTGCCAAAGCTGTCAGCGCAATTCAACCTTCCATTCATATTACACAAAACCTTGCTCACTTATGGACTTGGGGAGAGTGTTATCGCCGATCGAATATCTGAATGGGAGGACAATTTACCTAAAACAGTAAAATTAGCATATTTGCCAAATTTAGGCCGTGTTCGTTTGCGTTTATCTTCTAAGGGATATGATAAAAATGTAGTTATGGATACTATAAACACTCAAATAGAATCGTTACTTCCTCAAATTAGTGATGTTTTTGTGGGCTTTGAAGATGACTCCTCCATCGAGCAAATCATTGGAAAACAACTTGTGAATCTAGATTCAACCTTGGCAGTTGCTGAGAGCTGTACAGGCGGACGTATTGGTGCTCAGTTTACAGCAAATCCTGGGGCATCAGACTATTTTAAAGGCGGGGTGATTGCTTACGATACGAAAATAAAAATTCAGCTTTTGGAAGTAGACGAAAGACTTATTAAAAAACACTCTGTTGTAAGCACTGAAGTCGCTAAAGCCATGGCTTTAGGAATTCAGAAGCTATGCGGTTCAGACTATGCATTGGCTACCACAGGAAATGCTGGACCGGAAAAAGGAGATTCAGATGCCGAAGTGGGTACAGTTTGTATTGCAATTGCTACCCCAAAATCAGTATATGCTAAGCAGTTTACATTTGGAAAACAACGCGAACGCATCACTACAAAAGCAGTACATATGGCACTTACTTTACTGCAAAAAGAAATTTTTTAAAATTGACTTCATAAAATTTGTGAACTTGTAAAGAATTCGTATTTTTGCACCTCGTTTTGAAACAACAAAACTAATAAATTAAAGATCATGTCAAAAGTTTGTGAACTTACAGGGAAAAAAGCAATGGTAGGAAATAACGTTTCCTTCTCTTTGAATATAACAAAACGCAAATTCAACGCAAATTTGATGAAAAAGCGTTTTTATCTTCCTGAAGAGGATAAGTGGATCACACTAAAAGTTTCTACCTCTGCATTAAAAACTATCAATAAGATTGGTATTACTGCAGCCATCAAAGAAGCAAAATCTAAAGGGTTTTTAAAATAAACACAGCTAACCTAAAGCACTATGGCAAAAAAAGGAAATAGAGTTCAAGTAATTTTGGAGTGTACTGAGCACAAGGCTTCAGGTCAGCCAGGAACTTCTCGATACATCACAACTAAGAACAAGAAAAACACACCAGACCGCATGGAGATTAAGAAATTTAATCCCATACTTAAGCGTATGACTGTGCATAAAGAAATTAAATAATTTTAAGGGCATTAGAAAAAACACCGAGTAATACTTGAATTATGGCAAAGAAATCAGTAGCATCGTTACAAACAGGGTCAAAACGTTTGACAAAAGCAATCAAAATGGTAAAATCTCCCAAGACTGGAGCTTATATTTTTGTTGAATCAATAATGTCTCCCGAAAAAGTTAGTGACTTTTTAAATAAGAACTAAACATTAACATATATAATTTTTTAAAGCTGCTTTTCTACAAAGCAGCTTTTTATTTTTTTAGTACCTTGCAAATGGTCTAAATGCGATTAAATAATACGAATCATGAGTTTTTTTAAAAAGATATTTTCATCCGAAAAAAAGGCAACCCTTGACAAAGGTTTAGAGAAATCTAAATCTAGTTTTTTTAATAAATTAGGAAAAGCAGTTGCAGGAAAATCTAAAGTCGATGATGGTGTCTTAGATAACCTGGAAGAAGTTTTAGTCACTAGTGATGTAGGAGTCAATACAACTTTAAAAATAATAGATCTAATTGAAGCCCGTGTTTCTAAAGACAAATATCTTGGTACTGAGGAGTTAAACCTTATTTTAAGAGAAGAAATTGCAGCCTTACTTTCAGAAACCAATTCTGGAGATGCAAAAGAATTTTCAGTTGAACACACAGAAAAACCTCATGTCATTATGGTGGTCGGAGTCAATGGTGCAGGCAAAACAACTACTATTGGTAAATTGGCATATCAGTTCAAAAAACAGGGTTTGGAAGTAGTTTTGGGTGCGGCTGATACATTTCGAGCTGCTGCCATTGATCAATTGCAAGTTTGGGCTGATCGTGTAGACATACCTATCGTAAAACAAAATATGGGCAGCGATCCTGCTTCGGTTGCTTTTGATACCCTACAAAGTGCTGTTAGCGGCAATGCTGATGTTGTGATCATTGATACTGCAGGCCGTTTACATAATAAAGTTAATTTGATGAATGAATTAACTAAGATTAAACGAGTCATGCAAAAAGTAGTGCCAAATGCACCGCATGAAATCCTATTGGTTTTGGACGGATCAACAGGGCAAAATGCTTTTGAACAGGCCAAGCAATTTACTGCAGCTACAGAAGTCAATGCCTTAGCAGTCACCAAATTAGATGGCACCGCAAAAGGCGGTGTTGTAATAGGAATTAGCGATCAGTTTCAAGTGCCCGTTAAGTACATAGGTGTTGGTGAGGGCATAGATGATCTTCAAGTCTTTAATAAATTTGAATTTGTAGATTCTTTTTTTAATTAATATGAATATGAAAAAAGCGGCGTTATTTTTATTGTTTTTTATTTTTTTTGGCTGTAAAAATCAGACTCATAACCCAGATGATAGCTTAAGTGATATTTCTGAAAAATCATTTAGATCGTTCAAGGTAAAAGATTCTAATTATATAGATTTAAAGCAGTTTTGGATACCATTTCAAGATGAACTTTCTGTTTTCTCATCTGATCGTTATGAATCCTTGAGACCTCTTGTAATGAACCAAGATATTCCAACACTTCAGAAGTTTATTAAACAAGTGAAACTCAGTTACGAAGAATTAACTTTATTCTATTTGTATCGTATTAAATCTTTTGATAGGATGAATGAAAAATCACTAAATTCTGTGATTTCTTTGAACCCTAACATTATTAATGATGCCAAAGAAAAAGACCTTAATCGACCTAAAAATCTTTCAAATTTTTCAATTTATGGGATGCCAATTCTTTTGAAGGATAACATCAATGCCTATGATATGGTTACTACCGCTGGTGCTGTAGCCTTGTTAAAGAACCGCACCGATGATGCCTTTGTTTCAAAGCAGCTTAAGGCATCAGGGGCACTGATTTTAGGAAAAGCTAATCTCAGTGAATGGGCTTATTTCTTTTGTGGAGACTGCCCAAGTGGTTACAGTGCAGTGGGTGGACAAACGTTCAACCCTTATGGCCGCAAAACACTAGATACTGGCGGCTCAAGTTCTGGAAGTGCAGTAGCTGTTGCAGCCAATTTTTGTGCTGCAGCCGTTGGAAGTGAAACATCAGGATCTATACTATCGCCTGCCAGTCAAAATGCAGGTGTAGGACTTAAACCAACCATTGGAGCGATAAGCCGAACTGGTATAGTTCCCATCTCTAGTACGTTAGATACTGCGGGGCCAATTACAAAATATGTGATTGATAATGCATTGATTTTTAATGGAATGATAGGAAAAGACAATGATGACTTTAAATCCAAAACAGTTGCAGCAATTGACATTAACGTATTGCAACAATCTAACTTTCAAGGTAAGCGCTTTGGTGCGATTCAACCGCTATTGAAAGATTCACTTTACACAGCTGCGGTTAACCTTTTGAAGCGCAATGGTGCAGAAGTGATCACCATAACTCCTGATGATGTTGATCTTCCTGATTTTTTGAGACTTCTGAACTTGGATATGAAAGTCGATTTACCGATGTATTTTAAATGGCATGCCAATACAAATTTGCCGTATGATGGTGTTCAGTCAGTCATTGATTTTAATGCCTTAGATTCACTAAAAAGAGCTCCTTATGGCCAAAAATTGTTTAAAGGTATTGTTGCTGATGATGCAACAACAAAAGAATTTGAATCCATCAAATCAATACTAAAAACCAATGGCCGCTCTTATTTCGATTCGGTAATGAAATTTCATCAATTGGACGCAGTTCTTTCCGTAAATAATTACCACGCTGGTTATGCTGCTGTAGCAGAATATCCAGCACTTACTGTGCCCATGGGCCTTTCAGATGAAGGAGCACCAAAAGGATTCACTTTTATCGCAAAACCATATCAGGAATCAGAACTTTATGCATGGGGTTATCAATTTGAAAAAGCTTTTGAAAAACGACCTATACCCAATAATTACAACTAAAAACTTTTAATGAGAACAAAATCACGTAAAACCAACAAAATCAATGTCGTTACTCTTGGCTGTAGCAAAAATGTGTATGATAGCGAAGTGCTTATGGGTCAACTTAAAGCCAATGGCAAAGCAGTCGCCCACGAAGAGGATGGTAATATTGTAGTGATTAATACGTGTGGATTTATTGATAATGCCAAGGAAGAAAGTGTAAATACAATTTTGGATTTTGTTCAGAAGAAAGACGCCGGTGAAGTTGATAAAGTCTTTGTTACTGGTTGTTTGAGTGAGCGCTATAAACCTGATTTAGTCAAGGAAATTCCAGATGTTGATCAATATTTCGGCACTACAGAATTGCCTCAACTCTTAAAAGCATTGGGCGCTGATTATAAGCACGAACTTATAGGTGAGCGACTCACAACAACACCCAAGAATTATGCTTATCTAAAAATTGCTGAGGGCTGTGACCGTCCTTGTAGTTTTTGTGCTATTCCCTTGATGCGCGGTAAACACCGCTCAACGCCTATTGAGGATTTAGTTATTGAAGCCAAAAAACTGGCTGCTGATGGTGTTAAAGAGCTCATTCTTATTGCACAAGATTTAACGTACTACGGCTTAGATTTATATAAAAAACGAAATCTTGCAGAACTGCTGAAAGCTTTGGTTGAGGTTGAAGGTATTGAGTGGATTCGCTTACACTATGCTTTTCCAACAGGTTTTCCTATGGATGTATTGGAAGTCATGAAAAACGAGTCAAAAATATGCAATTATTTAGATATTCCATTGCAGCATATTTCAGATAAAATACTTAAAAGTATGCGCCGAGGTACAACACAGGCAAAAACCACAAAATTGCTGCACCAATTTCGTGAAGCAGTACCAAATATGGCCATCCGTACCACACTCATTGTGGGTTATCCTGGAGAAACTGAAGCCGATTTTCAAACCCTCAAAAACTGGGTAGAAGCTATGCGTTTCGAACGCTTGGGATGTTTCACCTATTCCCACGAGGAAAACACCCATGCCTATAATTTGGTTGATGACGTACCCCAAGAGGTAAAGCAGTCCCGTGCAAATGAAATTATGGAACTACAGTCTCAAATTTCTTGGGAATTGAATCAAGCGAAAATTGGGAAAACTTTGCGGGTGGTGATAGATCGCAAAGAGGGGCAATATTTTGTAGGCCGTACTGAGTTTGATTCCCCAGATGTTGACAACGAAGTTCTGATTGATGCTTCTAAAGTATATCTTAAAACTGGAGAATTTGCCACAGTGACCATCAACGAAGCTGCGGATTTTGATTTGTATGCTACAGTTGAGTAGTTTTTTTCAATAAAATTTATTGAAGTATCTTTGTGAATTACAAAACAGAATGGCCACTCAACAAATTCCATATGCACAAACCCAAACGCTTTCAAAACTTGTTCAACAAGTTTTGAAAGGCCATCCGGACGTTGCTTCTTTCTACGGCCTACCCGCAACGCTTGATAATTTTGCGACTCAGATGAGTGTTAAATCGAAACATTTTTCCGAAGAAAAACGTCAAATTTTGGTCGAAAGTTTAGACCGACAATACAAACACCTTAACCCTAATGTAATTACGAAAACACAAATAAATGCCCTAAAGCAAGCCTCAACTTTTACGTTGACTACGGGTCATCAACTGAACCTAATGGGTGGGCCTCTGTATTTTTTGTATAAAATTATATCGGTCATCAATTTGGCTAAAGTTTTGAAAGAAAAATATCCAAAACATACTTTTGTGCCTGTATTTTGGATGGCTACAGAAGACCACGATTTTGAAGAGATCAATCATTTTTATTTTGGAGAACACCGTTTTGAATGGCAACACCAATCCCAAGGTCCAGTGGGGCGCTTATCTATTGCAGAGCTTAAAAATTTTTTCGGTCAATTTTCTACTCATTTGGGGGCTGATGAGAATCCAAAAGCGGTGATTGAAATCTTTCAAAAAGCGTACATAAAACAACACAATTTGGCCGATGCTACCAGATGTTTGGTGCATCAGTTGTTTGGCAAGGATGGACTTGTTGTTGTTGATGGCGATGACGCACAACTCAAGCGCTTATTTTTGCCATGCTTGAAGAAGGAACTTGAAGAACAGTTAGTTTTTGATGAAGTTTCAAAAACTAATAAATTACTAAAAGATGTAGATTCAAATTTCAAAATTCAAGTGAACCCAAGGTCTTTAAATTTATTTTACATCACTAATAATTTAAGAGAGCGTATTGAAGTTGATAACGGTATTTTTCGAGTTTTAAATACAACTTTGAGTTGGGATTTAGATGGGATTTTAAAAGAACTCGAAACTTATCCCGAACGTTTTTCACCAAATGTTTTAATGCGTCCGCTGTATCAAGAAACAATTTTACCAAATTTATGCTATGTTGGTGGCAGTGGAGAACTTTCGTATTGGTTACAACTCAAATCTTGTTTTGAGCGATTTGAAGTTACTTTTCCTTCATTGATGCAACGTAATTCTGTGCTTTTGATTTCAGAAAAGCAACTCCAAAATCTAGAGAAATTAAATTTAACTGTAGCAGATTTATTTTCATCTACGGATGATTTGATTAAGAAAACAACTCTGAACCAAACTCAACATCCTGTTGATTTTTCAGAACAAAAGAATCATCTTAAGAAACAATTCGAACAGCTTTACGCATTGGCAAAACAAACCGATGGCTCGTTCTTTGGAGCAGTTGCAGCACAAGAACAAAAACAACTAAAAGGGCTTTCTAATCTGGAAAAACGCTTACTGAAAGCTGAAAAAAGAAAGCATAAAAGACATGTAGATAAAGCATTGGCACTACAGTCTTCATTTTTTCCAAATGGAAATTTACAAGAACGTGTGCTGAACTTTTCTACTTTTTATGCGATATATGGACATAATTTTATTGAAAAATTAAAAAAAGAGCTGAATCCTTTTCAACAAGAATTTACCATAATTTCTTTATAAGTTTTTACAAAAAGTTTATTCACAATTTAGAGATATATAGTACTTTTGGGCATGCAACACGATAAGGTATTAATTCTCGATTTTGGTTCACAATATACCCAACTCATCGCACGACGTGTAAGAGAGTTGAATATTTACTGTGAAATCCATCCCTACAACAAAATTCCAACTATAATAGAAAAATACAAGGCTGTGGTTCTTTCTGGAAGTCCACAATCTGTTCGCGGTGATGATGCGCTACACCCAGATTTATCATCTATACGTGCAAAAAAACCGCTTTTAGCGGTCTGCTATGGAGCACAGTATTTGGCTCATTTTTCAGGTGGTAATGTAGCACCATCAAATACACGTGAATATGGCCGTGCAAATTTATCTTTTGTTGATGATAACGATCCTTTTTTTAAGGGCATATCAATAGGGAGTCAAGTTTGGATGAGTCATAGTGATACCATCAAAACATTACCTACTAATGGTGTATTGTTGGCCAGCACTCATGATGTAGAGCATGCAGCATATAAAATAGAGGGTGAAACGACATACGCCATACAATTCCATCCGGAAGTATATCATTCTACCGATGGAAAGCAATTGCTGCAAAACTTTTTAGTGGATATAGCAGGGCTAGAACAAGATTGGACACCTGATTCTTTTGTGGATGAGACTGTGGCTGATCTGAAAGCTAAATTACAAAAAGACAAAGTTGTTTTAGGGCTTTCTGGTGGTGTAGATTCAACTGTTGCAGCTATTTTATTGAACAAAGCAATAGGAGATAATCTGTATTGTATTTTTGTCAATAATGGACTACTGCGCAAAAATGAGTTCAGTAGCGTTCTCAAACAATACGAAGGAATGGGGCTGAATGTTAAAGGGGTTGATGCCTCGGCTCGTTTTTTAGATGCTTTGGCAGGAGTTGATGATCCAGAACTGAAACGCAAAGCCATTGGTAGAGTATTTATTGAAGTTTTTGATGACGAAGCCCATTTGATTAAAGACGTTAAATGGTTGGCTCAAGGAACTATTTACCCGGATGTTATTGAAAGTGTTTCAGCAACAGGGGGACCTAGTGCAACCATAAAAAGTCATCACAATGTTGGGGGCTTACCTGATTTCATGAAACTTAATGTCGTAGAGCCGCTTAAAGCTTTATTTAAAGACGAGGTGCGTCGTGTTGGCGCTTCAATAGGAATAGATGCTCAATTGTTGGGACGTCATCCCTTTCCAGGACCTGGCTTAGCAATTCGGATTTTGGGCGATATTACCGCTGAAAAAGTCCGTATTTTGCAGGATGTTGATGCGATCTTCATCAATGGTTTACGCGAGTGGGGTCTGTATGATAAAGTTTGGCAAGCAGGCGCAATGTTATTGCCTGTAAACAGTGTTGGTGTGATGGGTGATGAGCGGACCTATGAAAAATGTGTTGCTTTGAGAGCTGTTGAAAGTACTGATGGGATGACTGCAGATTGGGTTAATTTACCTTATGAGTTTTTACAAAAAACTTCCAATGATATCATCAACAAAGTAAAAGGAGTTAACAGAGTAGTATACGATATCAGCTCTAAGCCTCCTGCAACTATTGAATGGGAATAAGATTTGGATATTTTATAACTACGCTGTAGCTTTATACATATTCTGTACTAAATGAATAACATGAAAAGAATTTTTTTAAGTACTGTTTTGTTTTTTTGTGTCGCATCATTGACGGCTCAAGTCTTACGTACGCATACCATTGATACCAAGGATACTTTAGAAACAATTGCTCAGCGTTATGGAGTTCTACCAGAAGATATTTCGGCACTCAACCCAGATATTGACGATGTTCTTTCCGTAGGAAAAATCCTTGTTATTCCAAACCCAATTGAAAAAAAGACAAAAGAGACAAAAGAAATTCAAGAGTTGGTTTCTTATAAAGTTCACCGCGTTAAGCGCAAAGAAACCCTATATAGAATTGCAGAGAAATATAAGATTTCGGTTGAGGATATTAAAAAACATAATCAACGCCTCTACAGTTCACCACTTCAATTTAAAGATAAAATTTACATCCCCAAATACAAAACAAAAACTATCGATCTAGTTCCAAAAGCAGTTCGTCGTTACACTGTTTTGCCTAAAGAGGGGAAGTGGCGTGTGGCTTATAAATTTGGCATTTCAGTACAAGAATTAGAAGCCTTAAATCCTAATTTAAATTCTGTTTTACAAGCCGGACAAAAGCTTTATGTACCTAATATCGATACTGATCAAGAACAAGAAGTTTCAGATGATCGTTATGGATTTTATAAAGTTCTTCCTAAGGAAGGGTTTTACAGGCTATTTAAAAAATTAGGTGTTCGTCAAGAAGTTTTAGAGGAGCTTAATCCTGGATTAGTTGAAAAAGGATTAATAGTTGGAATGGTCTTAAAAGTTCCAAATTCTAGTCTAGCATCTATTGATTTAGAGGCAATAGAAGAAACGCGTTTGGCAGATCAACTGCGGTTTTTGCGCCCAAAAAAAATAGCTTTAGTTTTGCCTTTTAAGGCAAAATCTGTACACTTTGAATCTGATCAATTTGCTAGACAACAAATCCAGCGTGATGGATATATACGCATTTCAACCGAATTTTATGCAGGTGTAGAAATGGCTTTAGATTCTGCCAAACGTTTGGGGGTTTCCACTGACTTAGATGTTTTTGATTCAGAAGCAGACCTTATAGCTACAAACCGACTTTTGCGCAACAATGATTTTTCTAAATACGATTTTGTTTTGGGACCACTGACTGCTCTAAACAGTAACAGTCTAGCTGAAGCCCTTCAATCAAAGAATATTGCTGTTATTTCGCCTTTTGCTAATTTTGATAGTAGCAAACCAAACCTTATTCAATCCATTCCCAACGATAATTGGATGGCAGATAAGCTATTACGCTATGCTAAAACCGACAGTATACCACACCAAACCCTTGTTATTTCAGATTCAAAATCTTTAGCTCGTGCTCAAAAGATTCGCTCTTTTTTTCCTGATGCCGTACTTCTGAACTCCCAACTAGATGAGGAAGGGCAGGAGCAATATTACATTAAATTTGAAATTGTACAAAAAGCTTTAAAGGCAGGCAGGACTGTAGTGTTTTTAGAAACAAATAATGAAGGTTTTGCTTCTAATGTAACAAGTATGCTTAACGGTTTGAATGGAGTGACCATGCAAAAAAACCATCCAGGAAAAAAAGAATATGAAATTGAACGGGAACTTATACTCATGACGACTAACCGCAACAAAGCTTTTATGGGTGCTAATATTTCAAATACTGATTTGTCTGGTCTCAATTTTCAATTTCCATCAGTTCAATTCTATAGTGAGGAGTTATCGGATTTTGAAAAAGCGTACAATGCGCGTTTTGGCATCTATCCTACACGCTACGCCACCCGTGGTTTTGATCTAACTTTAGATTTGCTTTTGCGCTTAGCGGCTTATGATTCTATTTATGAACAATTGACGAGCATCGAGACAAAATACTTAGAAAATAAGTTTAAGTATGTAAAATCCCAAAATGGGGGTTATGTGAATCAATCGGCTTATATTCTTAAATATGAGAATTTGCATGTCGTTAAAGTACAAGACTGACTTATTTCCATTTTATGTTGCATCCAATACTTGGTTTTTGAAGACGGCTATTAATTTTGTTTTCGATCAAACAATTCATTGCGTGTTTCAGGTCTTGCCCATCATTAACAATATCGTTTCCCGGTCTTGAATCGTCCATTTGACCTCGATAGACAAGACTTCTATCTTTATCAAACAAAAAGAAATCTGGTGTGCAAGCGGCGTCATAAGCTTTTGCTGCATTTTGAGTTTCGTCGTATAAATAAGGGAATGCGTAGTTCAATTTGTTGGCGTGCACCTTCATCATCTCGGGGCCGTCTTGCGGATAATGCTCTACATCATTACTTGAAATTGCAATGAAATTAATTCCCTTTTTTTGATAATCATTTGCCAATTTGACCAAAGTTGCGTTTATATGGATTACAAAAGGGCAGTGGTTGCATATAAAAGCGATTAAGGTTCCAGAATCCCCTTCAAGTTGATTTAAAGATTTCAATTTATCAGAAACAGTATCTAGTAAATTGAAATTTGGTGCTTTAGTGCCAAGGGGAAGCATATTTGAAGGTGTTCTAGCCATTTTTTTATTATTTAATGATATCTTTACACTCTAAAGTTACACATTAATGGAAGAAGTTTTATTTGAAGATTTTCAGAAATTAGATTTGCGGGTGGGCACTATTATTGAAGTGGATGATTTTCCAAAGGCCCGCAAACCGGCTTATCAATTGACTATAGATTTTGGTCCGCTTGGAATTAAAAAATCATCAGCACAAATTACCACACTGTACGCCAAAGAAGATTTGCTCCATAAACAAATCGTAGCCAATGTGAATTTTGAAGAAAAGCAAATTGCAAATTTTAAAAGCCAGTGTTTGGTACTTGGTGCTGTTTGTGAAAACGATGTGGTATTGCTTAATCCAGAGCAAAAAATACCAAATGGAACAACGGTTCAATAATTTTAGAATTCATCTCTAAAAAATAGCGCATTCATTAACAACTTGTTGGTACCATACCAAAATGCTCTAAAATTGGTATTATCGGTGAATCCAATAACTTTGCCTCGCCCAAGTCGTTCAACTTTAAAGGGTATAGTACCTTTTATGAGTTCTAAGTTTTCTTTCGAAATATATCCACTCAAAAGTGGATTTTGACTGTATTGAATAATAATGAAAGAGTGTCTCCTATTCAAAAAATAACTGATAAAACACAAAC
>JAQCJC010000097.1 GCA_027593245.1 Bacteroidota bacterium
TGCATGTAATGTAAACTGACTTACAATCAAAGCTTCTCCTTTTTGATCTTTTAGTGATAAATTCATCACAGTATTATTATCGTTGAATATTCTAAGGTTTACAATTTTTTTACTCAACCATTGAATATCTTCTGAAGTATCGTCTGAAACAATCCCTAAAAAAATCAACACGCCTAATCCAATTTCCCCTTCAATTTTTCCATCTACAGTAACCTTTGCTTCTGTTACTCTTTGAATAACTGCTCTCATGATGGATTGTATTTATCCGTCCGATAGTTAGTGTCTTCGCCATCCAATATTTGCAAATATGATTGATAGCGTGATGTGGCGATATCACCATGCTCGACGGCTTGTTTTACAGCGCATTTAGGTTCATGAACGTGCTGGCAATTGTGAAACTTACAATTTTCTTTAGCTTTAAATAACTCTGGGAAATAATGATCTAATTCTGTAACATCCATGTGGACCACTCCAAATCCTTTAATCCCTGGAGTATCTATGATGCGTGCTCCAAAACTCAAATCAAACATTTCTGCAAATGTTGTGGTGTGTTGTCCCTGTTGATGCTGTTCTGAAATGGCTTTTGTTTTTAAATTCAAGGTGGGTTCAAGAGCATTAACCAATGTGGATTTCCCAATACCCGAATGACCGGAAAACATACTGGTTTTATTTTTCATTTTTACTTTTATCGGGGTCAAGTTATCTCCTTTTTTAGCAGAAATCTTTAGACATTCGTATCCAATATTAGAATAAATTTGGACTAAATCCTCTACAGTGTTTATGGTTTTTTCATTATACGTATCCATTTTGTTGAACAACAAAACAGATTTGATGCCATAGGCCTCAGCCGTCACCAAAAAGCGATCGATAAAGCTTGTAAATGTGGGTGGGTTATCAATCGTAATCAATAAAAAGACTTGGTCAATATTACTGGCAATAATATGAGTTTGTTTGGAAAGATTTACGGACTTCCGAACAATATAATTTTTTCGTTCATGAATATTTTTTATAACACCCGTTTGTTTGTTGTTGCTTGTTTCTAAATCAAAATCTACCACATCACCTACGGCTATTGGGTTTGTACTCTTGATACTTTTCATACGAAATTTACCTTTGATGCGGCACTCCAAAAAAGTACCGTCAGAAGCTTTGACCGTATACCAACTGCCTGTAGATTTATAAACCGTTCCTGTCATCGTGTGATTAACTTTGTTGCACAAAGTAACAACTTTCTTTTAATTTTAATTTTCTATATTTAAGTTAAATTAAAGATATCATTATGAATAAATTAAAAATTATACCAATTTTACTGTTAATTGTTTCTTTAGACCTTTCGGCTCAAAAAGAGTACAAAGTCATTACTAGTGTTGAATCTATTGTCCCCAATGGTTTGGGACGTTCAAGACTTATTAGCGCCAACGAACAAAAAGATTACAAAGAATACACATCGACACAAACCGAAGAAGACAATACTAGAAATAAGTCCAATCGTGACGAAATTAGAGTGCGAGAATTTGACGAAACAAAACTTTTGAACTTTTATAATTTAGGTGGCATTCGATTCCAAAATATTGCGGCTAATGATGCTATCATTACCTCAAAAATTAATACAATGATTGAGGAAGGGTGGGAATTAGCTTTTGTTACAAGTGCCGTCGAAAGCAAAGGTGACAAATCTGATAATAATGGTATATTTATTACCCGATATATCTTTAAAAGAGAAACGAAATAACACAAAATGCACAAAAGGGTGCTAATGCACCCTTTTTTTATCCTTTCAAAATCTGTTTTTGATGATTGATGGATTCTTGATGAATGGCTTTAAAAAGCTTTAGGATAAACTCCTCGCTTAAGTTATGTTGTTCTCCTTCCAAGACCATTTTACCCAGAATCTCATTCCACCGTTTGCTTTGCAATACGGCAACATTTTTCTCTTTTTTTAGTGCTCCAATAGCTTCAGCAACTTTCATGCGCTTCCCTAAAGTTTCCAATAGTTGATTGTCCACCACATCAATTTGAACACGAAGATTTTGAAGTTCTGCTGTGTAGTCGGCTTCTGTAGTGCTTTCATTTCTAATTTTCAAATCTTTGGTGTACTGAATCAAGATTTTAGGGGTGATTTGTTGAGCAGCATCACTCCAGGCGTTATCAGGATCAAAATGAGTTTCAATCATTAAACCATCAAAGTTTAAATCCAATGCTGTTTGACAGACATCAAAAACCATATCACGTTTCCCCGTAATGTGCGACGGGTCATTGATGAGTGGTAAATCTGGAAATTTAGTTTGTAGTTCAATGGCTAATTGCCATTCTGGATTATTTCTATATTTTGATTTTTCATAGGTTGAAAAACCTCTATGAATTACACCCAAATTTTTAATGTTTGCGGAAGCCAATCGCTCTACAGCACCTAACCACAACGCAAGGTCCGGATTGACGGGGTTTTTAATCAATACAATTTTGTCGGTCCCCTCCAAAGCATCAGCAATTTCTTGTACGATAAAGGGACTCACGGTTGAACGTGCCCCAATCCAAAGCATATCTATATCATGCTCAAGTGCCAATTCCACATGGGTTCTATTGGCAACTTCAGTTGCTGTTTTAAGCCCTGTTTCTTCTTTTACCTTTTGAAGCCACTTGAGTCCCAAAGCGCCAACTCCTTCAAAATTCCCAGGGCGTGTACGCGGTTTCCAGATTCCTGCACGATAATAACTAACATCAGAATTTTTGAGTTCGTGTGCGATTTTTAGTACCTGTTCTTCTGTTTCTGCACTGCATGGTCCTGCAATGACGAGAGGATGCTCCAATTGTAAATCATCTAACCATGTGCCTAATTCTTTATTATTTTCCATCGTGTATTGGTTTTTACGAAATTCCTTTTAAAATTGTTTTTATGTGGTTTGTATTTTTCATTTCTTTTCGAATAGCTTCAAAATCATCTGATTCCATTAACGATTTGAAATGATTTAAATTATGAATATATTCTTCTAGTGTTTCGATAACATTAGCTTTGTTTTGTTGGAAAATTGGGGTCCACATTTCTGGGGAACTTTTAGCAAGTCGCACTGTAGATTCAAAACCACTTCCTGCCATATCAAAAATATTGCTTTCATTTTTTTCTTTGTCAATAACTGTTTTACCCAACATAAATGAACTGATATGGGATAAATGAGAGACATAGGCAATATGTTTGTCATGATCTTTTGCATTCATATGGCGGATTCGCATTCCAATAGATTCAAAAAGATTAATCACCTCTTCAGAACGTTTTGAATCTGTTTTTTCAACATCACAAACAATGTTGGTTTTATTTTTAAAAAGCCCCAAATGTGCAGCCTTTGGTCCTGAAAATTCGGTTCCCGCAATAGGATGACTGGCCAGAAACTGAGAGCGCTTTGGATGATTCTCTACAATAGCGCATATTGCTGCTTTGGTTGAACCCATATCTACAACAGTACCTTGTTCTGATACGAGATTTAAAACAGTTGGAAGAAGATTCAATGTAGCATTAACAGGAATCGCCAAAACTACCAAATCGGCATATTTTACGTCTTCCAACGTTGCTTTTTTATCAATCAGTCCCAATTCTAAAGCTGTATTCAAATGTGTTTCGTTGTGGTCTATTCCATAAATGACCACATCGGATTTCAGCGCTTTTATATCCAAAGCAAAACTACCACCAATGAGTCCTGTTCCTATGATATATACATTTTTCATATGGTTCGTTTTATGGCTTCTTTAATAGATTCTTCAGGAGCACAAAGAGAAAAACGGATATACCCTTCCCCATTAGAACCAAAAATGGTTCCAGGTGCAATAAATATATTTTTTTCAACAAGAAGAGTATCAATGAACTCTTCAGCATCAAGTCCTTGAGGCAACTTTGCCCAAACAAACATTCCTACCGTGTTTTGATCAAAAGTACAGCCCAATTGTGTCGTCAATTGCCAAACCAAAGAGCGCCTTTTAGTATAAATCGCATTTAAATCTTTAAACCATTCTTTTGAAGCTTTTAGAGCTGCAATCGCTCCTTGTTGAACCCCATAAAACATTCCTGAGTCCATATTACTTTTGACTTTGATGACATTGTTTATATGCTGAGCTGCTCCTATGAGCATGCCAACACGCCAGCCCGCCATATTGAAACTTTTACTTAAAGAATTTAGTTCCAAACATACATCTTTTGCGCCCTCAATATTAAAAATACTTGAGGGGCTTTCATTTAAAATAAAACTATACGGATTGTCATTGACTAGCAAAATATTGTGCTTTTTTGCAAATTTCACTAAAGCGCTCAAATGGTCTTCTGTACCCCGTGTACCCGTAGGCATGTGTGGATAATTAACCCACATGAGCTTTACTTTTGAAAGATCCATTTGCTCTAAAACTGAAATTTGTGTTTGCCATTGTGATTCGGCTTTCAAATCGTAAAAAATAGGCGTTGCACCCAATAGTTTTGTAACAGAACTATACGTTGGGTATCCAGGATTTGGAATCAAAACGGCATCTCCTTCATTGAGGTAGGCCATCGATATGTGCATAATGCCTTCTTTGCTCCCCATAAGCGGAAGAATTTCATTTTCCTCATCGAGCAAAACATTATAATTTTTTTTGTAAAAACTAGAAATGGCTTGTCTTAGTTCTGGCAATCCTTGATAGCTTTGGTACTTATGTGCACTTGAATTTAAAAGACTACTCTCTAATGCCGAAGCTACAGAGGAAGGTGGCGGTAAATCTGGGCTACCAATTCCAAGATTAATGACTGGTGCTCCTTTACTAACAAGGGCGCGAACTTGCTTTAGTTTTCTAGAAAAATAGTATTCTTCAACGGTATGTAAACGACGTGCTACTGTACTCATTGTTTGGCGTTT
>JAQCJC010000098.1 GCA_027593245.1 Bacteroidota bacterium
TTAAACTGAGTCACACTCCGCTTACGCTCACGTGTGACAACCTAGTTTTTAATGTCTTTTGTAACAAGCCAAAATTGAAATGCAAGGGCTGCGCAAGTGCCTACGGCACCCTTGCATTTAATTTTTATTGCTTGTTGCAAAAGGGTTGTCAATAACGACAAACCCTAAATTAAAAGGAGTTAGAACTATGAAAGACTTAATAAACAACCTAGATGTAGTAATCGATGAAATCTATGCCCAAGCATCATTAAGTGAGGATTTTCTCTTAGATGACATCGAAAGCGACAGTAAAGCGGATAATTTACCCGAACAGCAACACGAATTGAGCAAATAACGCAGTAATCAACCGAATATAAAAATTAACACAGATAACCAGAGGTAATAAACAATGGCTAAAGGAACAGTAAACAAAGTAGTTTTAATTGGCAGACTAGGGGGCAACCCAGAGGTGCGCTATATGCCAAATGGTAATGCGGTAGCTAATATCAGCTTGGCAACGAATGACGGTTACAAGGATAAGCAAACAGGGCAACACATCGATGTGACCGAATGGCACCGTGTTGTTATCTTTGGCAGACAAGCTGAAGTAGTACAGCAGTTTACACAAAAGGGCAGTTTGTTATATGTCGAGGGCAGAATGCGCACCAACAAATGGACTGATCAAAACGGACAAGATCGTTATACAACTGAAATTGTCGCTAATGATATTCAATTAATGGCAAGCAACAACGGACAGGGAGCTAATACGCCGCCGCTTGAGAGTTACGAGCAGAACAATATAGCTAGACCATCGAATAAGCCAACAAACCCAACGACAACCCGAGCAAATCAAACAACCCCACAGCCAAGCATGGCAAATAATGACTACGCCAAGGCAAAGGGAGATCGACCATCAAACAGCAATCATCAAGGGCAGCAACAGGCACAGAAAGCGCAAATCGATAGCGACGAAGTGCCGTTTTAAGTCAGTCATATCAATATAAAAAACTTCAATCGATTAAGAACATAAGGAAATAAAGCAATGTTTAACAAAGATTTTTACCCAACACCTGAAACTTTAGCGCATAAGATGCTCGATAAAGTAGATTTTAGCGATTACAAAATAAAAATGATTCTTGAACCCAGTGCGGGTAAGGGTGATTTAATCAAAGCTTTTGAAAGCTACGGAAAGACTGGCTATCACGGTTATTATTTTAAAGAAAATTGCGAAATTCACGCCATAGAAATTCAGCCAGAGCTACAGGCAATTTTAAAAGACGATGATATAGCAGTTATTGACAGTGATTTTTTGGCTTATAGTGGCACGATTCACTACGATTTAATTTTAGCGAATTTTCCATTTTCAGATGGCGACAAGCACTTACACAAAGCAATTGATATGATGTTTTGCGGTCAGATTGTTTGCCTATTGAATGCCGAGACCATCAAGAACCCCTATAGCAATAGTCGTAAAGACCTTGTGCGTAAGCTTGAGAATTTAAACGCTGAAATAGAGTATATCGAAAATGCGTTTATTGACGCAGAGCGTAAAACTGGCGTTGAGGTTGCTTTAATTTACATCAATATTGAACGAGACGTTGAGACTGATATTTTTGGGGATTTAAAGGACGAAGTACCAGACGAAATAATCAACGTAGACTATGAGCAAAACGAGGTTGCCACTAAAAACAAATATGCTGATCTAGTCGCAGCATATAATCGCACCAGAGACCAAGTAACCGAGCATTTACTTACTTTTTATCGCAATTATAAAAATGTTTCGGGGTATATGTCTTTATCGGTATGGGAAAGTGAATATAGGCAGTTTACGCCCAAGGAATATAAAAATAACAACATGACTGAACTTATGCAGAAGCAGCAAAATATTTTTATCAAAAAGCTCAAGCGTGACTATTGGGAGAAGATAACCAAATTGCCAGAGGTTGAAAAGTATCTTACGAGCGGGCAAGTTTATTCTTTAAATAACAATATAAAAACTTTTTACTGCAAAGAGTTTACCGAAAGTAACATTAGGCAGTTTGTGTTAAATATTGTACAAACCTTTCCGCAGCATATAAACGATGCTATCGAATCTTTGTTTGATAAGATGACAGAAAACGCCTTGCGTGATAATCGTTGGCGTGAGAATGAATACAAGGCAAATATTCACTATTTTAATGCGTGGAAGTCCAACAGTGGCTACAAGGTTAATAAAAAAGTAATTATCCCTTTTCATTATGATACTGATTGTCGGGGCGTTTATAGAATGTCGAATTATCAAGAATCATTTTTAGATGATCTTGAAAAAGTAATGACTTACTTTCAGCCACGCAATGAGTACGAAGCAGCAAAAGAAATATGCAAGTATGCAATCTATAGCGGACAAAGCAGGAAAATTGACACTGAATATTTTTATATCTCAATTTTTAAAAAAGGCACTATCCATATTGAATTTAAAGACATGGAATTATTAAGACGATTTAACATTGAAGCGTGCAAGCTTAAAAACTTTTTACCTATGGAATATGCGAACACGGCTTACAATGAGTTAAACGAAGAAAGCAAGCAAATTGTCAATGCCTTTGAAAATCAAAAGGATTACAAGCCGATTAGCAACAATGTTCGCGTGCTGCAAAACCAAAATATAGTTATGCTGCAAAAGTTAGCCTAGGGTGAAAGAAAGACCTAAAAAATAAGAAAAATAATAACTTCTACAAACGCAACTTAGTTGCTCAAAAATCTATCGCCTTAAACTGAGTCACACTCCGCTTACGCTCACGTGTGACAACCTAGTTTTTAATGTCTTTTGTAACAAGCCCAAAAATAAAATCAAGGATAAATGGCACGCTACGCGCCCTTGATTTTATTTTTTATTGGCTTGTTGCAAAAGGGTTGTGAACACACACAAACCAAGAAAAAAGGAGTTAGAAAAATGAACAACACATACACATTAAATAATGGGA
Source organism: Bacteroidota bacterium (assembly GCA_027593245.1). Classification (GTDB taxonomy): domain Bacteria; phylum Bacteroidota; class Bacteroidia; order Flavobacteriales; family Flavobacteriaceae; genus UBA3537. The sequence goes on from JAQCJC010000098.1 coordinate 2,943, forward strand.
AAACTATTCAAGTCGTAGGCATTTGTGACTGGTCAAGGATATTAGTTAAATTGGAAGGATATGATGCAACACTTTGTATCGTTGATAGCCTTATCCACTCAATGACAGATTATGAAGAACCATGCTCAAGACTTAAAGCAGATTATCAGCTTACGCCATCGGAGCTAGACAGAATAAGATCAGATTATCCTGATACCTGTTCATTTTGAACCATATAAAAAATAAAAAAAACTTAGTACACATAGACCACAAATAAATGGAGTTAGACAAATGACAACTCAAGCAGCAAGCAAAAAAACCAATCAAAAACAAAACTTAATAATATCTATATAAAAAGACTCCCTTGTGATGTTATGAAGTTAGAAAGATTAGGGAGCTTTCATCAAACACGTTTATCATTTTCACGCCAACTAATAGATGAACTAATTACAAATAATTGGAAAACTAAAATCGTTGACTGGAACATTAATGCTGACGGTATTGGAAACGCTGTCATAAAAATATTCTCAAAACAAAAACTTTACTCTCTTATCGTTTTTTGTCATCAAATTAGTGATAATGAAAGAAGTGACAGAGTCATTGCTGAAAAGTGGGATATGACCTTTTCACTTTTTTTAGGAATTCCGTCTAAAGATGAATTAGATGAAATGTCAAAAAACTTGAAGATACAAGAATTAGGTAGACACCTCTCTAAACAATTAACTCTCAGTAGAGCAAACAAATCAGTAAGAGTTTTTAATTCAGTTTTGAATGATCTTTCAACAGGAAAACAACCTGATAAGAAAATGATTAACAATATAGGCTATCTTGTGAGAACAACAGCTGTGTATGGTAATGGTAAATTCGGTATTTCTGATTATTTGCCTGATAAAAATGACAATCCATTAAACAAACCCTTTCAGGCAGAAATGTTGACAGTTTACCTGATTAGATATTTTTCAATAGAACTAATTAATTATTTAGCTAAGGAAAAAGGCAAAGATAAATCTGTTAGTTTATCTAATGAAATTTCGAAACATATTGGTGTTGGAAATGCCACAGGTCTAGGTATGGCACCATTTTTAATTAATCATCAAAAACTCATACATAAATGGATAGATTCACGAGAAACAGCTGTTTCAAGAGTTTTGTCTATAAAAAAATTAAGTAAATATAATCAAGTTAAAATTTTTAATCTAATCGAAAAAGCATATTTTTATACATTACAATGGAATGTGGATGATATTCTTCAATCCAAAAGGATAAATATACTTAGAAAAGAGCTTAGAGATATTTTAAACAATAAAAGACTAACTGACCTTTTAACTCAAGTTTACCCTATCCAAAAAATATATGAGTATTTTGTAAATAAAATAAGCATGGAAACTCAAGAAATTTTAAACTCTATATTCATTGAACCATTTCCTGAACTTATAAGTGATTTAGCTAATGAAATGGGAACTCAAGAACAAAGTTCAGTTTTAATAGGTTATAATGTCAATGAATTAATAGAAATCATTAAAGATAAGTATGACTGGGCTATTAAACTTAACATTAAAGATCCAGACGAAAATTATTTTTTTTGGTATACTTCTCAAACCAAATTAGAACCAAGATTGGGTGTTACCAAGTTAGATAATGGTTCAGAAAAACAATTACCTTTTGATATCCCCCATCAAGTCCAGAACGCACTGAAAATTTTAAAAAGTTTGCCGCCAAATATTACAGGTGCTGAGGCTATGGTTCTTCATCCTGAAATAAGGAATATTATAAAAAGAGTAATCATTAATAAAAATTTTCCATTTAGTGAAATACAAAATAATTTGGTTGGTAAAGAAGTCAGACCTATAGATTTGCTAAGATGCAAACTAAGTTTTTTTGGAGCTTCTAAATATGACCCAAAATCTAACTTATGGACAAGAATTACGTTATTTCA
>JAQCJC010000099.1 GCA_027593245.1 Bacteroidota bacterium
ATTGCATTTAAAACATTAATAAATTTTGAATCGCTTTGTCTATAAATCTTATCAAGGCCTTCTAGCCACAAACCCTCCAAATTTCCGACAAAGTGTTTAGGCGTATAAGTCAGTGTTCAATTAAGCAATATGTCTTCTAGCATTTTATCGATGTCTATTTTTCTTCTGTTGTCATAAAAACTAAAATAACCGGTAAAGTGGATATGCTGCCAAGCAGCGGGGGATAATTTTCTAAGAAATTTTAGTACCTTTTTGTTCTTTGGATTTTTGTTGAGCAGGTGGGAATGAATTGAAGCGTTGTAATAAATAATGGCGCTTGCAATTAATAAACCACACTGATTGCTAATTTCTATTTCAAGATCAGTGCGTCCCAGCAAAGCTTTTCTACCGCTAACCTTGGCAATAGCTCCACGTAATGTATGGTAGGATTCAAGCCTATTTTGTGATCTATGCGCATTCTCAAGGATTTTAGGATCTAAAATGCATTTCAATGTATAAATACTTCTGATTAACTTGTTGTACTCAAAAAGAGCTTTTCTTGTTTTGTTGTTCGTAGAAAGCGCGCAAAGCTTTTTAATCAGAGTGCTTTGGCTCATTTCTTTTAAAGCTAGAGTAGCAATAATGCGGTCTATATTATCTTTTTCATCTATGATCAACTGACGATCAATTACACCAATTGGCTGAACTAGAAAATTTTCATAGGAAGCTGGATCCTTTGTCCCATATACATTGTTTAGTTCACTTTTTAGATTTGTAAATCTTGGTCTTAATTCACCACCAAACATATGAAAAAGCGCAAAGTTAGCTTTATTCACGCTGTGCATGTCACCAGTAATAACCGTTGGGTTAATCGGAGATGTGTTGTTATACCAAATATCAAATACAAAATTACTTTCGTGCTCGTGGGCGCCAATCACATCCGAGTTAATTGGCACGTAATTGGATAGCATTGTATATGCAACTACCCCACGACCTTTTTTAAAATATTTCCGCGAGTACCGTGCTTTAGTTGTTGGTGTTAGAGCTTCAAACTTTTGTCCGTCGACAGCACCATAAAGCACATTAAGATCAAAGGTATAATGAGGAAAAATACTTAAATGGGCGATATGATTGGCAATAATTGAATTGGCTTTTTTTAGGGTGACAAGCCTCATATACTGTTTATAGGTAGATTCAAGGATATGATAAGCACAATCACTGGTTTGTGCCATTTTATGATTACCAATATTGGTGGCTTGGGAAATCATGACCGCAATTAAGTTATTAAAATCTACCTTCTGTTTGATATAAAGGGGCTGTAAAGGGGTGAGTGCTGATAGGAAGTGGCACTTATCATTAACGAATCGCAAGACATCGCTCAAGTCACAAACTGGTAGTTTACCATAAAAAGTCTGTTTTTCTAAGGTTTCTTCTTCATTGACAGTCCTTGGCTTAACCCACAGCACTTCCTTTTTTATGTGGCTATATTTTAGATGTTTCAATGCGCCTTGTTTTAAGTTATGATTAACCTCGGTCCACAGGGTATCAAGCTCTTTAAAAAGTAAATCAAGTTGTGAGTCACATGGTGTTTTGATCCACGGAATTGCAAGCGTGTCTAAGACATGCTTCTTCTCCTCAAGGGATACCAGATCATGCGCGAAAGGACGATGACGCACACTGTCCTCAATATAGAGTGCACCTGTTTCTATTTGTTTGGTAATTTGGCAATACACGGCTATTTCATAGCGATTTGCTTGAATAGTCGGCTCGCCATTTTTATCATCTGTTAACAAATAAGACTCCAATCGTTTTGATATGAAGTCCCGCGGGAAATGTTTGCTGTGTTGTTGAGTAAGCGATTGCTGTTTAGCAAAAACTTCTTTCATCCACTGAATAGCTTTTAATAAAGGGTTATCGGCATGCTGGCTTTTAAAATCTGTGGCGAGCAAAAGGGGACGCAAGTGATGTTTATAGCGTGCTACAGCCCTATCTCTTTCTTGCCACATAATCAGCTGTTTGCGTTTTGGTTTGTGTTTTTTGATCATTTTTTCGCCAATAGTGCGAATGGATTCTTTTGGTAAAATCTTGAACGCTTTTTTACGCGCCTCTCCCAACTCCATAGAATCGCTTAATTCATCATCTACATATAACAAGATGAGTTGCCCCACCTGTTTCTCCTTGTTATCTGGTTCCTCATCGCTATGGGCATCTGCTTTGGCTTTGGTTTCTTTTTCTAGTTTATTAACTTGAAAACTAAAGGCATCAATCAAATTATCGCTGATTTGTTGATAACGTTTAAACGCGTAGCACAACAGATAGAGATAGGTTCGTTCATCGTCAAATCGTTCTAAATCATAGATTGTGTAATAATTGGCAAGGCTTGCGTAAGTGGCAATATTTTGCGCAGAAATTCCTAGGACTGGTAAAATAGTTTTGGCAAAATTATGCAGTGGTTTCAATAGGTTATGCTTTCTGCATTCAATGCTCATCATTGTCGAACCAAAACTTTTAGGATCTTGTTTGAGAGCCGCTAACTCTGAAAGAGTGTTTTCATTTTTAATAAGTTGTTTGAGACTTTGTTTGTGTTCCTCTGTAAGTACTGAATACAAACAATATTTTAGGCGCTTGCGTTCTTCGACAAGAATATGGCTAATAATTTTTTGTAAAGTTGAGTAACCTGGGCGAATAATCTTTGCAGATTGTAAAAATGCTAATAATTCATGCGCAATAAAGTTTGGTGAGATATCCCGTTTAACGCTGAGCCTTGCTCGGTCATAGAGCTTTGGCAAAAACTCTTTTGACCAAGGCTTGTAGCTAAATAATTTCATAATTGAGCCACAGACACGGTAGTGCTCATATTTGGTGATCTTGAAAGCTTGAAGTGTTTGATTGGTAAAACAGTGGGTTAAAATGAAGCGTAAATCATCTTGTGGAACCTTATGAAAGGAAAAACGAAAAAAGATATGTTTTGCTTTGAAGTATCCCATTTGTATAGCAGCGTAAACTTGAGCCTCCATTGAAGAGCCCTGTAATATGACTTCCCATTCATCAGGAGTAAACACAAAGTAATTCAAACGCTGCTGGTCATCAAAATCTGGAAATCCATAAAATGCAAATTCTTCCAGATCCGACATAATGGAAAGTCTTTTGTCTGGTGATGACATAAGAGTGTTGTTTTTTGTATTGTTCATAATGGGCGTTGCCACACGTGCGAAATGAATATATAATATACATTAAAAACCATAAACAAGATGTATTATTTTTTACTGTAATTTGGTTATAACTTAACAAGGTGTTTTAATGAGTAAAATTGTAGCTTATTTGCGAGCATCTACAGACAAGCAAGATTTAAATCATCAAAAACTAGAATTGCTTGAATTTGCCAGAAAGAAATCCCTGTCTATTGACGAATTTGTCGAAATCACCATTTCATCAAGAAAGAGTAGTAAACAAAGGCGTATTGATGAACTGCTGGGTATGTTAAATGACGGTGATATATTGCTTGTTACCGAACTCAGCCGACTCGGAAGGAGCACTACAGAGGTTATTACCATAGTGAACTCTTTGGCGAAGCGTAATATTCGCGTTATCGTTTTGAAACAAAACTTAGATATCAGCCAACAAGACATAAATTCAAAGGTTACATTGACGCTTTTCTCATTGTTTTCTGAGTTAGAACGAGACTTAATCAGCCTGAGAACAAAAGAAGCATTGGCTTCCAAGAAAAGACAAGGACAAATTTTAGGAAAACCGAAAGGAACAATTCAAAAAAGTAAATTTGATAAACATGCAGAAAAAATCAAAGAATTATTGGACTATGGTCTTTCCGTCCGTAAAATTTCTAGTGTGCTTGAATATACCAACCACATTGCACTTAATACTTATATTAACAAGAGAAACTTAAAGAAAAAATTACAAACCACTTAACAAACACTTTGTCGGAAATTTGGAGGGTTTGTGGCTAGAAGGCCATCAAGTTCTATAAACTCCATATCTAGACCGTCAAAACATTTAGCACTAAAAAAATACGGTGTAGTATAGTAAGACTTAAAAATCTGTTTTTCCGATGATGGCACTACAGGCGGTAATTGATATAAATCACCTATAAATATCATTTGTATCCCGCCGAAAGGTTGATCGAACTTTTTGCCGTTAATACGCAGGAATTTATCTATGCAATCGAGTAAGTCGGCTCTAATCATCGAGATCTCGTCAATGATTATTATATCAAGCTTTTTGTAAATATTTTCTTTTTTAGTATCGCCTGAATTTCTAGCTGCTTTAATTGATGCAAGAGTTACGCTCGGTTTAAACTTGAAGAATGAGTGAACGGTCTGGCCTTTAATATTAACTGCGGCAGTACCCGTAGGAGCTAATACCGCAACTTGTTTTTCGGTGTTGTTTCTAAAATGATTTAACAGCGTTGATTTACCCGTTCCGGCTTTACCGGTAACAAAAACATTGTTATTTGTTGACTGCATCAAATCAAAGGCTTTTAAAAACTGTTTATTGAATTCAATGTTACCAAGGTTATAAGCCACTTTTTTATTTTTATAATTATTGTCGCTGAAAGTTTAATATAACTCAAAACTAATCTTTTTCATATTTAACAAGCACATCTCCTAAAACGTTGAAAATTTTAAAATTTATACTTTGCGATGCCTATAAATTTAATATTTCAAAAGATTTTGTTAGTACTTAAACAATTATTAATCTGACTCTCTAAACTATTTCCCAGTTGATCTTTTGCCCAAGCCATTAAAAATATATTATCCGACTTCTCCGCCCAGACTTTACCGATCATCTCTTTTTCTTTTGCATCCGAGCCGTCAAGATGCTGCCCCTTATACTCAACAACTAAGATTTTACCAT
>JAQCJC010000100.1 GCA_027593245.1 Bacteroidota bacterium
AATTATGAAATGTAAAAACTATTTACTAAGTTTACTTGAAAATATTCCACTTTGGTATGAAGACGTACAATTAGATTCACAGAAATTTTTTTGTGAGCCATGTTTATAATTGAGAACTATAACACTGCAATATTCTTTTGTTTCATAACCATGTTGTGTTGGGGATCATGGGCGAATACGCAAAAGTTATCTAGTCAGAAATGGCCTTTCCAGCTTTTTTATTGGGATTATTCTTTTGGGATTTTACTCCTTACACTAATTTTTGGTTTGACGTTAGGTTCTAACGGAGAACTCGGAAGAAGTTTTATTGATGATCTATCTCAGGCAGAATTATTTTATATGCAATCGGCTTTTATTGGAGGAGTTGTTTTTAATCTTGCAAACTTACTTTTGGTCATAGCAATTGAAATTTCTGGAATGGCAATCGCTTTTCCAATTGGCATTGGTATTGCCTTAGTGTTAGGTGTTTTTACAAATTATATTTCCTTTCCGGGTGGCAATCCTTTATTTTTATTTGGTGGTGTTCTATTGGTGGCATTAGCAATCATTATTGATGGTTTTGCATATAAGAAAACCTTGCAAAACAGCGGAGGAGGTTCAACCAAAGGAATTTTATTTTCAATAGCTGCGGGTATTGCGATGGGTTTTTTCTACAAATATGTAGCAGCTTCGATGGCACCTGATTTTACATCACCCCAAGCAGGAAAATTAACACCATATACAGCATTATTTATTTTTTCAATAGGAGTTTTACTTTCAAATTTTTTATTCAATACTATAAATATGTATCGCCCTTTTTTTGGAGAAAGAGTAAGTTTTGGTGATTACATTAAGTTGGGTAACACAAAACTTCACTTCATTGGAATTTTAGGTGGAGTGATTTGGGGAGTGGGAATGTCATTTAGCATTATAGCGTCGGAAAAAGCTGGTCCAGCCATTGCTTATGGTTTGGGACAAGGAGCAACAATGGTTGCTGCAATTTGGGGTGTATTTATTTGGAAAGAGTTTAAAGATCTTCCAAAAAATTATGCATGGCTGATTCCTTTGATGTTTTTTTTCTTTATTTCAGGTTTAGGATTAATTATTTTGGCAAAACTCTTTTGATCAATGAATTTATTTGTAATCGGAAGTAGTAATATTGATCTTGTAATTTATCTAAAGCGTATTCCAAAAATTGGTGAGACAGTCATTAGCGGGGAATTCAAAAAAATATTTGGAGGTAAAGGAGCTAACCAGGCTGTTTCAGCAAAAAAAGCAGGAACAAAAGTTAAATTTATAACGCAACTTGGCGATGATTCATTTGGGTTGGAGCTAAAAACATACTACAATGAATTAGGATTTGACAGTAAATATATCCTCACAGATAATAAGCAGCCGACAGGCTTAGCACAGATATTGGTTTCAGAGCGTGGCGAAAATTTAATAGCTGTTGCTCCAGGTTCAAATGGAACCTTAACTTTTCAAAAACTAAAGCCATATTTAGAAGAAATTTCAAATGCAGATTTGGTTTTAATTCAATTTGAGATTCCAATTCAAACTGTAATTTCTATAATTGATTTTTGTTATGATAATAAAGTAAGAGTAATTGTTAATCCGGCACCAGCTGTTTGTTTGCCTGCTGACGTTTTAAATAAAATATGGATGATTACTCCAAACGAATCCGAGTTAGAATTATTAACCGATATTTCAGTTAACAATAAATTTAGTGCTATTGAAGCTTCAAGAAAACTCATTAATTCTGGAATCGAAAATTGTATCGTAACCCTAGGCGACAAGGGTAGCATGTGGTTAAGTTCGAATGGAGTTTTTGAGTTTAGCATCCCTGCTATAAAAGCAATCGATACAACTGCAGCAGGAGATGTATTTAATGGTTGTCTTGCACACTGTGTATTAAACAAAATTCCGTTGAAATCAGCGATTGTTAAGGCTCATACAGCAGCTAGTTTTTCTGTTACTAAAAAAGGGGCGCAAACGTCTATTCCAAATGATCAAGAAATATCTTCTTTCTCAAAAAATTTCAACGTTCAAGTGATTCAGCACAATTAAGCCTATTTCACATTAATGATGAAATATCATACTTGTTTGACGTATTTTGAAACAAATTAGAACTGTTAATAAACTAAGTTTGTTTTCATAAAATTAAACTTTAAACTAATGAAAAAAATTACTTATTTATTTACGACAACAATATTATTGTCTAGTTTTTTATTTGTGAGTTGTTCAGATGACGACGATACAGATGAAGTAGTAGTTACTAGTAGTATATTGGGTAATTGGACTGTTTCATCTGTCACTGCTCCCTCAGATGCCACTGCGCAGGACTGGTCAAATATGACGATTTCAATTACAGGAAGCGATGCAGGAGGTACTTTGACATCTTCTGATGGACCTGATTGTGGGGTTCCAGTAATGCCAGAGACAACTCCTTGGATTTATACAGATGACACAAACACAATGATTAGCAGGGATGATGATGTTAACATGTCAATTTCTGGATTGACAGACAATGCTATGACTCTTAGTTTTAATGTTAATTATGACTTTCCAGCTTTTGACTCTACAAAAGGATTTTTGGAATCATTTACTTACAGTGATGATACAAATGTAAGAGAAGATATTACTTACCCTGAGGGTATTGTTAATGAGTGGCCAATGGGTGATGCGAATGATGAAAATGGTGGTAATGTCTCAATTAGTGACGGAAAATTAGTTTGGGAATACACTAAAGTACTTGAAGCAGCTATTGGTTGGGAATTTGACAATGGTATTAATATTTCAGAAAGTCCAACTTTGAGTTTTGACTATCAATTACCTTTAGGAACCATTTTCAGTGTTTATATGTTTGGTGGAGAAGGAGAAGGTCAATTATTTGCACCAGACGATTTTAACCTTATTCTTGGAGCTGATGGCATGAATGAAGTTTCTATCAATCTATCAAATTCTAGTGTAAAGGAAGGTGCAGATCCAAACGGCTCTTCAATGGAAGAGTTCTATGGTTTTTACATGATTGCTGGTCTGACTGACCCAGACCCCAATTCGTCAACCTTTGGGCAATTATTGCCCGATGCTGAAGGAAGTTTACTTCACTTTGACAACATCAATATTGGCGGCGTTTCTTTATGTACAGAGGCCTCCGTTAGTGGAGATTGGACATTTAGTTTGACTAAATAATTCCAAAAAAAAATAAAAGATGGCGATGATTCATTTTCATCGCCATTTTTTTTAACTTATATCAATTTCACTACAAATGAACACTAGTATAGCTACTGTAGATATATTTATAATAGCTGCATATTTGATTGGAATCGTTGCCATAGGTATTTTTTCAACTAGAAAGCAAAAGCTCAATAGTGAAAACTATTTCCTAGCTGGCAGAGGGCTTAATTGGGTTTATATTGGTGCTGCTCTTTTCGCCTCAAATATTTCAACCATTCATTTGACCGGTTTAGCTGCTGAAGGATACCGAATTGGTTTAGTTGTCGGAAATTTTGAATGGATGGCTACATTCACTTTGATTTTATTGGCAATTATTTTTGCACCCTTCTACTTTAAAACTAAAATCTCAACCCTACCCGAATTCCTTGAAAAAAGATTTGATTCAAGATCTAGAACCTTTATGGCCTTTATGGCGATCATTGGCGCGCTTTTTATTCATATTGGAATAAGCTTATATGCTGGCGCCATTGTTTTTCAAAACTTTCTTGGCCTAGATTTTAGAATCTCAATTATAATGATTTCAGTGCTCACTGCCATATATACAGTAATTGGTGGTTTGAAAGCTGTTGTCATCACAGAAAATATTCAAACAGTTATTTTATTAGCTGGCTCTGTAATTCTAACATTTTTATCTATTTCTGCAGTACAAGATATTGGAATTACATCTATTGAAGATCTAAAGCTATCGTTGAAGCAAGATCAGTTAAAAATGCTTCATGCTGCAGATTCTGAAATCGGAAAAAATGAAGGCTACTCCTGGTATTCATTTTTCCTAGGGTATCCTATCTTGGGAATATGGTATTGGTGTACTGACCAAACAATTGTACAAAGAGTTTTGGGCGCTAAAACAGAAAAAGATGCACAGTATGGACCTCTATTTGCGGGACTTTTAAAGGTCCTACCAACTTTCTTAATTGTTCTCCCTGGAACTCTGGCTTTTGTGCTTTTTCAAGATCAGATTGTTGATCCCAACGATACACTACCTGTACTCATAAACGAACTCATACCAATAGGACTAAAAGGAGTTTTCGCTGCAGCTTTATTAGCAGCCTTGATGAGTACTATTGCAGCTGCGCTAAATAGCTGTTCTTCACTTGTCGCAATCGATATTCTACAAAGAATAAAACCAGAAGTAAGTGATATGCAAATGGTTAGAGTTGGTAAAATTTCTGCCATAGTGGTAATGTTACTTTCTATTATTTGGTCTACACAAGCAGGTAAATTTGATAGTATTTTTCAGGCAATAAATGATCTTGCTGCCGCAATTGCCCCTCCAATTTCTACTGTTTTTCTTCTTGGAATTTTTTGGCGAAGAGGTACTAAAGACGCAGCGTTCTATACTTTAATTTTCGGCTTTTTTGTTGGGGTTAGTCTTTTTCTGTTAGACTTTGAAAGTATTAGTGGAGAAAAATATTTAACAAACATTGGAATTCCATTTTTAATGAGAACATGGTGGGTGTTTTGTCTTTGCTGCATTTTTTTTATTGTTGTCAGCTTATGTACAGCACCACCACCACAATCGCAAGTTGCAACCACAACTTGGAATGGACCAAAGGAGATTATGAAAGATAAAATTTCATCCCTTAATGACCCAAGATCACTAGCATTTCTTC
>JAQCJC010000101.1 GCA_027593245.1 Bacteroidota bacterium
TATACGTTGTTAGCCCTCGTTTAGGGATTAAACTCTTGTCTTCCTATAATGGTCATAATTTCTACCGATTCATTTTCAACTCTGAAATAAATAGTGTCTACTCCTGAAATACACCTTCGATATCCACTTGCGATATATGAAACATCTTCGAATGAATAAGGACGCTGGGCTATTTCTTCAAACCTATCGAAGAAGGCAAGAAAGTACTTTTTGGCTCTTGCTGCTCCAAAGTTCCGTGTACCATATTCATGAATTCTAATTAAATCTTCTTTAGCAAGTTTACTGAGCTTATAATTAGCCATTCATTCGGCGATTACTTTCGGCTAGAATTTCTGCTGCCGATTCGTTCGTAAACCCAGATTTTTCTGCTAAAGCCAATTTCATTCTAATGAATTCTAATTCTTTGGCACTTTCTCTTGCCTTTCTAATCAGATCGTTGATAATCTCGCTTTTACTTGAGTACTCTTTAGACTCAACTAAACTGTTTAGCCATTCATTATTTGGCTCCGTGAATGATATGCTTTGACGACTCATATTCTTTGCTTTGGTGTAAAAATACACCAATATCGCACCAAAAGCAAATGAGGGCTAAGTTTCGGCTATGGTGCGTGTCCCGCAGGGCATGCATTATAGCCGTTGTTGTAGCACGTTTTTATTTTCATATGTGCATCATTATTTGATACTTTTTCAAGTCAGAACAAATCTTGTAAAAATCATCCCGATTTACTCTTACACATTCTATTATCGCGAAAATCTCGGTTTCTCTAATTTCCTTTTTAGAGTCAATTTGATAAACTTCTAATTCAGGGGCAAGGCCAAGTTTTATTGTTAGTTCAACTTGCTCACCATTTTCAATTTCAAAGTTCAAATTGAAGTTATCATAGTTAATTGCTCTTACTTCAATCCTATATTCTCCATTCTCAAGTTGGAGTCCTGGCTCGCCAATATATTCTGATATCAGATTGGTTTCAGTTTCATTTTCAAGGTTGATCACCTTGATATTCGCGAACATTACAGTGTCGCCTAAATTGTTAAATAACCTGAATACTGAAAATTTGCTTTCGGGATTCGTGGTCTTTTGATACGAGCAAGTGTCTTCTCTGTTTTCAAATTGAAACCAATATTCGTAAGGATACTCTGCGTTCTCATCAACATTGTTCAAATACCACTTTTGCCCAAAGCATTGAACAGAAATTAGAATAGATAATATGAGAATCGTCTGTTTCATTCTAATGTGCTACAACGGTTTGGCTATGAGCAGTTGGGGATTTTATACCCGAACTTTTCAAACTAGCACTGACCTTTATTTTATTCATTTATTTTTATTTAATCACTTAAACCCCAATTGCTTATAGCCTTTGTTGGCACACGTTTTTTATCTTAATTCTTTCAATTCAGCTGGTTGACTTAATATCACTTTGTCATTTTTAGTCACTTCTAAGTTGAATGGAGGAGTTTCATCCGCTCTCATATTATATACATAAACAACATAGCTGTATTCTCCATTTGTAAATGTATAATAGTGATTTCCTCCACTTCCATCTGGAGTCCATTCCCCATTGTTAATGACTAAATCTGGTTTATTTGATATGTCAGAATCTATTGACCAAGAAGCATATCGATATTTTTCATTTTCTAAAAGGTCAACTCGCACAATGAACTTATCAGTTTGAATTGTATGGATTGGGGCTTCAAATTTTTTCAAGTCTGGATGTAATAGGCTCTTCTCATACTCAATCCACTTTTCTTTAATGACTTTTTCTTTGTCAGAAGTGTAGTTTGTTCCTATGAATCTACCATCATAGTATATCCACACAATTCCATAATGAAGCATAATTCCGCGCCAACCTACATCAGACCAATCTTCTTTAATATTTGAACTTGTAATTGCTGAAATCAGACTATCATCAAATAATTCTGAATAGCGGTTTTTAAGTTCTTGTTTATTATTGATTGGAGGAATTGGATAAGGTCGATTAATTGGGTATGATACGATTGAGTCGAATTTGTCAATATCTGTGTTCTTTATGCAATCCACAAAATATTCGACCACATCTTCATATTCAGTTTTCGATAACTGTGAGAAACAGTCGGTCAAACTGAAAATGATAAGTAGAATTGTCAATATTGATTTTGTCATTTTTTAATGTGTGCCAACGGTTTTGCAGCTACAAGAAGTTGGCGATTTCGGAGCACAAAACTGTCTGCCACCACTGAACTTGATACGAAGCACAAGGCTTCATTTAACCACTGAACCGCCAATTTCTTGTAGGTGCTGTTATGGGCTGGTTGTATATTCGACTGTCTGCAAAATAGTCACAATGAATACCTGAGTATTTATTCATTTAAGTATTTTTGAATTTCGTACAAATTAAACGAAACAATTGTTCCGTCAACACTCATACATGCACCACTTAAACCAAAAGTAACGTTAAAATTAATTTTATCGACATCGAAATCAATAGCTAATTGGTCAAAATTAAATGGTGTAAATGAAGCACCTTCAAAACAATCTTTTGTTTCAGGATCATTGGAGTATGACTTGTAGTCATTTTCAATTTTAGAATTAATAATTGAAAGCAATTCATTTTTATTTTCATTAAAAAGCGTAGCGTTTTTAATTTGAACGTAGCTTCCGTTTTCTTGCTTCTTAAATACAGAATACTCATAAGAATATCTGCCTTTATAATCAGGATACCCCTTTGAGATTATTTTGTATTTTTTGTACAAACAAGTTTTAGTTAAAATTGGGTCACCACCGTCTTCATTTTTGGATTCTTTTTCAGTGCAAGTAACCTTATTTGTTACCTGTGCCATTGTTGCAACAGTCAATCCAAGCGTTGCTATTGCTGTTAGAAGTATTGATTTAATTTTCATTTTTCTATTTTTTATTTTCCTACTCGTTTGGCTTTTCGGTGTCGCCCCGTTTTTATAGTGGTCGCTGGTCTCCACTTTTATTTGTCAATTTTACAAAATATTATTTAGGAACTATCAAAGCTGCCCTTTGGTGGTTCTCTAATTTGACCGCTATGTCTGTTTAACTTGCCCATAACGTTGAGAATATGCGTAGTGCGGGCTTTCAAGGCACTTCACTATCTGACCGCTATGTTGTTAATTAAATGCTTTAAAGTCCAAATTTATCACATCACCCCGCATTACGTATATTTATTGTTAGCGGTTCGTTTTTTAATCCCCATATACAATCATTGTCAGTCGAAAAGTCTTTTTGTCTTCAAAAAAATCGATATTGTAATTCCAAGGATTCATATAATTCGTTGCAATAGAATAAATAATTTTATCGCCTGTTTTGCAGTCAGTAAGCGGATTATCTGTATGGTCTTTCAATAGCATTGTATTTTTATTTTTGACGTAATTCAATAATTTGGTATAATCTTTTTCATTAAATGATAATCTTGCAGACCAAGTTTCGTGTCCAAATAAACCACTTTCTCTTTCATAATCTTTGGCAATTAAGTTGTATTCATTTGGTAATTCCATTTTAAAAATTTCTTCATATGTTTCTTCGAAATCACTTTCATAAAAAGTATTGTCAGGAAATCGAATTGTTATTAGTGTAAAAAAAGCAAGTATTGTCATTATTAAAGTAAAAACTGTGCCGCCATAAACCCACTTTATTTGCTTTTTTCTTTTAAAAACGATAAGGGAAATTAAAGTTGGAACCATTAGCATTAGTCCTATAATTATCGATAATGTAATTTTCATATCATTTACTCTTTATGTTGTCGTCCTCAAATGACCGCTAACGTTTTGCGGCTTGGCGTTCGGCTGAGGAACGAAGCTGACGCTAAGCCGCTGTTATAAGCTGTTTTTAATAGTTTTTATAAAATCTCCTGTAACCTTTTTTGTTTCTGAATAATTTTCTGACTTTTTGTTGTCTGGCTCATTCAGGTATAATGCTCTGTTTATTTCAAGCATTATTGTCTGCACATTTTTGTTTTTGTGATAATGTTCCAAAGGAACAATTGAACCTTTATAAGGCCAGTCTATTCCTAATGAATATCCTGCATTTTCAAAAAATGAAACAGACATATCTATCAATTTTTGAGGTGTGTGATAAGTATCCGTTCCAATATTAAAATCAGGACGCTTTGAGGTTTTATCAAGATCTCTTTTTAGAGGGGTACTTGGATAAGAATGGCAATCAATGATCAAAGCCTTACCAAACAAATTCAGTTGATTACTTACTGCTTTACTAAATTTATTGTGATGTCTCCAATAGTATGCAGACAATACCTTTTCTTTAAGTTCTGGGGTCACTATTCTTATAGCCTCACCTTCATCATTTTTTTCATATAAAACGCCCATTCCATATTGAGCCATCACTTCTTGTGAATCGTCTGTAAACCTCTCAGGGTCGCAAAATATTCTAGAAAATTCAGCTATTATCATTTCGTCCTCATTTGAATAAAAAAGGTCATCAGTATACCAATCTGTCAATTTTAAAATCTCTTTTTCAAGTGCAGTGGAGTCAACAATATAACCTTCTGGAAAAGGAATATTTGTCGAGGAATGAGGAATATGAAGAATTATTCTTTTGTCCATTGTATGCTCTGGTTTTAAAATAGCTTATAAGTATTGTATATAATCTCGTATCAGCAGAGGTCGTTTTGGTTTCCTTTAAGATAACCAAAAGGACGATGCGCCCGGATATGAGTTATATACGTTGTTGTAGCACGTTTTAATTATTTTTCATTTATGAGGTATACATCTTCAATTCCCACAGAGCGTTTTAACGATTCTGCTG
>JAQCJC010000102.1 GCA_027593245.1 Bacteroidota bacterium
CGAGCGCAAACTTATCAGACTTATCAGATGCAAAAAAAGAAGATTTAAAACACCTTACAGAAAGAGCTAATGAACTCCAAACACAATTAGACATATACCAAAGCCAACAATCTATCCCTCAAATACCAACTGATCTATCTGAACAAATAAATTCACTTATACAGGAACTACAGGCTGTCAAACAACAACAACCCAAAAACCAAGAATTATATAGCACCGCGATCAACGAAATACGACAACTTGAAAACAATAATTTGTCCGGACAACAACTAAAAGACGCAATTAAAGACGCTTTACAAGGCATAAACATACCGAAAAATGTGGAAACACAAATAAACAGTATCCAAGAAAAAGTGAACAAAATTAATGTTGAAGATCTTACAGAACAAATAAAAGCACTGCAAACACAACTACAACAACCACAAACCCAACCACAACAAGTGGACCTTTCATCTATCACTACACAGTTAGAAAAAATACAAACAAAACTTGGTCAAAATGCCCAGTCAGAAAAACTAGACAATCTTGAACACCAAATAAAGATCATAGCTAACACGATGCCAAAACAAATATCCGCCCCAAGTGATTCAGATGGCAAGCCACCCCCAAAATACGACGCAAAAACAAGTACTTGTTCGCATCATTTGGACACAAAAGAAACAAAATGTACGGCCAATTATTTCAACATTGCACAACCACAAAAAGGCGGACAACACGGAGGGAATGAAAGTTTGAGAGAGAAAATTGTAGGCATACTGAGAACAAATCTTTCAGAGATCAATGATCTGCAAAAACTAAAAGAGTTGAAAGGGAATGCTTATGAATTAATAAAAAAGCACGAAAAAAAGAAGCTAACAACACAAGCTCAAACAGAAGCAAATGAAAAAGTAACACAAGCTAAAGCAGAAGCAGATGCAACAGTAGCAAAAGTTAAAGCAGAAGCAGATGAAAAAGTAACAAAAGCTCAAGCAGAAGCAGATACAGTAAAGAACAAACTTAAAGAAGTTGAAGATAAACTAACTTCCGAAGCTAGTATACAGGATCTAAATGCAGAAAAAGACACTCTCATAAAAGCAAACAAAATCCTCAGTGATTCAATCCAAACTATGAAGGGTTCAATGGAAGAAAATGAAAAAGCAGTTACAACAAAAGAAGCAGAATTATCAGAACTGAATAAAACAATCGAAGAACTGCAACAAAAAAAGTTGCCTACATTGACTGAGGATCAGACCAAATTGCAGTCTGACATTTCCGAATTAGAAACACAAAAAACAAATTTGCAAACCGAAATAGAAGAAAAAACAGAAGCTAATATCAAAATTCAAGACGAAATTTTAAAACAGGAATCAATTAAAACAGATTTACAAACTAATTACGAAAGCTTACATAAAAAAGTTGAACAACTAAACACGTCTAAATTAGAGATAGAAACTATGCTCCAAACCAATCTTACCACGCTTGGAAGATCAGACACAAATAATACTGATTTCAATGATTTGGTAACACAATACAAAACTCAGATTGAAGAATTGCAAAAGAACCTCCCAAGAGTAAATGAGGAAGATTTCGAAAAAATGAATTCCCTACTAGCAAAACAAGGCATTCGTTCGGATGGAAACTATGAACAAAAACTCCAATCATTAAATGTAGCAATCGACACACTCACCAGATTAAATGAAGAATATTCAAAATTCGAAGCAGCACCCCATTTGCACATCACAGGTGACCTGACTACTGAAAACCAAAAGAAACTAACCGAATATACAACTAAAATCAGCGAATATGATACAACCAACATTCTCATTTTAACCGGAATGCCGATAAAGAACATTCATTTAAATTGGGCATATACACAAGATGATAAGGTAAACAACCGTAAAGAGATGATTGAAAAAATTAATACACATATGCAGCACATCATTGATTTTGTAAATGGGCCCTATCGGTACATTCTCGCAATACCCTTTAATGATAATGAATCTATAACCTATGCACAAGAAAAAGTAATTGATTTTTACAACAAAGAATTAATTGATATTCACAACGAAAAAAAGATTATCGATTATAGAAACGTGGCACAGTTGTTCTATCTTGACGACGTAATGGATCATTCAATATTTAAAACATTCACCGATGAAAAACAACAATTAAATGATTTCGTAAAATTCGTAAAAAATAAATCAGAATCCGATGCAAATATATCAGTACCATATAATAGGGTGATTCATGTAGTGGATATCATAAACAAGGTAGTCGATCTAGATAGTGCTGTTAAAGACGACATAGTCAAAAATCAACTCTGGGCGCTATACAGTTTACTTGAAGCACATCGCGTAAAATGCATGAATCACAACGCATTCTACAAAATGATTATTGATCCTGACAAAAAACAATATATTGAAACCGAGATTCGTACTGCAATAAAAACAGGTACTGACGATGAACATACAGAACGTAAATACTCCATCGAAAAAGCCAACGAGATTCTGAATGCAAGCCGAATCGTTACCATCTTGAAACTCAATAAATACGACGAGTCAACGCCATACAATATTTGTCGGTACAGACCCTATGTTAATAATCAATCGATGCTACTGGGATTCAACCCTGAACAAACTAACTATGGTCTTGTTCAAGACTACAAAAAAATACCCGATACTGATTTCAACTGGTATTCTCTCGGTAATTTCAATAAGATTTACTGGCCGTCTGGAAACCCGGAAAATGACAATAGTCGTTTTTTAGAGGAAAATGAAGTCATTCCAGAATTGCTGATCAAAAACAATTTGATGAAAGGAAAGGACGTGTTCATTACTGGGTATGGATCAAGTGGATCCGGAAAAACGACATCTCTTATTTATAACTCTGCGACCAAACAATCTGGTATCATTGTGGAAATGTGTAATTACATACATAGTAAAAAACAAACAACAAATATTATACTTACTGTTTACGAAATTGGCATTGATGAAAATAATGACAACAAAGTAACCACAACACCACACGATACCAAATCATTTACTTGGTCTGACGATATTGGATACCATAACAGTACTAGAAATAAAGAACAAAACGTTGCAAAAACGGAAAAATTGGGCGAAGTCATTAAAAAATTAGTTACTGAACAACGTCAAACAAAACCGACTATGAATAACCCACACAGTTCACGATCTCATGTGCTTTGTGCGGTTGAATTCGTAGAAGAAGAAAACCAAACACCAATGGGAAAACTTATTTTGGGAGATTTTGCAGGAGTGGAAAACGAATTCGACGAGAAAAACGTTTTTATTCTTCAAAAATTCCACCAAAATCAAGAATCTTTTGATGGTGTAACAATTCCAGAAGAATACGAGATCGAAGTAGCAAACGAAAACGATTTCCTTGAAAACATTCCTGATACCATTCCTAACGTAGACAAAGTGCTTAGTTATTACAACATTAACGATCTAAAACCAAAAAAATTCGTTGTTGATGAAGGTCTTAAAGATACTTCAAACAAAACATTTCCCCGACCAATTCGAGATGATAGTGAATATTACGACAAACAAGTCGTCAGGATATCGCAAAAATCAAAAAAAGAACCAAAAAAAATATCAGCATGGGAAGGAAGTACACATGGAGAAAAAATATTAGAAGCAAAAAAAGCCGAACTTCTAGATTATGCGACACAAATCGGAAATAATAGTAGTAATAACGCAGACCTTTTAAAAACCATACAAAAAATAGAATCTATAGGGGGATATGATTTTAAAGAAAAAGATACATACAATGAAATAGGATACAAACAAACACTTATAAATCATGCCAAACAATTAAATGCGATAAATGAAAAACTAAGAGAAGAATACAACAACAATAAAGCTGATTTAACCAATCAACGTAATAACGAACTAAATAGGAAACAAAGAGAAAATTTATCTCCGATAATGGCGTATATCACATCAGATCACAAACACTTATACAACATGGATAAAGACAAAGAAAAACTCCAAGGCTTAACCAAAGAAATACTGGAAACCATTGAAAAATTCAACACCTATATTGAACAACTCGGGTACATTCAAAAATTAGTCGTAATACCTCGGAAACTCGAAGGCAACTTTATCAACAGCGAGTTGAAAGCACTTCGTGAACACATTCTTCAATGCATGGTCGCGAAGTCAGGTGGCAACCGGTTCGCCGTACCAGTGATCGATAACGCATGTACCAGTACTTTTCGGGATAATAGCAAAAAATCATTCATGATTCCCGTCAAAACAGACCGTGAAATCCAAAACATGGGTAAGTCTCACATCATGGATTGTATCCAAACAATTTTAAATAATAAACCTTTTCCCGAAATATACAAAGACTTGCAAGTAACCATTTTTACAGTGTTTAATTTAAATGCGAAAACTGACAACCCACCCTCCATTCCATACATAGATATAAATAAAATGAAACACATCAAACCATATCCTAATAAACAAGTAATAGAAGAATTGACGTCACATATTAAAGAAGAAGAAAAAACAAAAATAAAAATGCTGACAGACAGTAAAGGCTGGAAAGATTATCCGGCCCAAAACGCCAGCAATACCCAATTTCAAAAACTGATT
>JAQCJC010000103.1 GCA_027593245.1 Bacteroidota bacterium
GTATGAGTGTATAGTTAAGTGTAATCACTTACAGTGACCCTACCCAAAAGTGATCATGTGTAGGCCGTTACATAGGGGATATGCAGGGGCAACAGGGGGTGTCAGGGTTATATGTATATGGGGTGTCACACAGAGGGGGATTTCATCACAATCTAATTATCTTCAATCCCAAGAGAAATTAATGATTTCATTACACTATTCTCATCATTTTTAATTTCATAAACATTTTTGAAATCTGTCAAATCGTAACCTGCTGAAGTTGCTCGGTCAAAATACATTTCTGCGGCTGACTTGTTTCCATCCGTTAATTCCAAGTGCGCAAAATACAATAAAATTGAGCCTGGCATGTCCGTTGCGTTAATTTTACTTTTCATGAACTCTCTAGCTTTATCCGAGTCTCCGTTTAGATGCATGAATGCGATTAGATTCTGGGTTTTTAACCAACCAACGTCTAAAGGATCCAACACCAACGATTTCTTCAAGGAATTTATGGCTTTTTCTGGTGAGCCACAGCGAGCATAAACTCTTCCTGCTGCACTCAAAGTATCGGAAGAGCCACCATAAGATAATGCTTTCGTGATATATTTTTGTGCATCTTCACAAGAAAGATTAAATAAATATAGACCAGTAATGGTTTTTAACACGTAACCCTCTTCTCGTTCTAAAGCCTGAAAGATTTGAAATGCTTCATTAACCTTGGTTTCAAGTTCAGATAGATCACGATCTTTGTCGGTACTTAAGCCGAGAGTGATTTTTTGGAGGAGTTGCCAAGCTGACAAACCGACTTTCATATGCTCTCCAACATCAGAAGCCAAAATTTCATTTAATAATTTTTGAGCCTTTATGTGAGATTCTTTGTTCTGTTTTCGCCATTCAAGGCGCCAATTCAAAAATGTAGTGTACAATTCAAAATCTTTAAAATCAGTTGCCCAGTTTGATCCCTGAATGCTCCCTGTAAGATTGATCTGAAGTTCTTTTAAAATCTCTTGGCCGACTTTATCTTGGGCAAGGAAGAGATCGGCCTTTTGAAAATCTAAACGTTTTGTCCAGCTTACTTTTTGCGTTGCTAATTCAGCTAGTTCAACTGATAGTCTACCTTGCTCTCCAGCAAACTGAACAGAACCTCTGACAACATGATCCACACCGAACCTGTTAATAAGCTCGTCATCAGACATTGAATTTTTCTCAGCTTGAAAACTTGCATTGCTAGAAATCACAATTATTCCATTAAATTGTGACAAAACAGAGATCATACTCTCTGTCATGGCACGTCCCATATCCGAATTTTCCTCACCCGTAGAAACTACTTTAAAAGGTGCAACCATTATTACTGGAGATGAATCTTTCATTAATTCACTCTCAGTATTTGAACCTAGAAACATTGAGGTATATGTAGAAACACCTGCAATAAGCACTAATGCGAAAAAAATTATTGCTGTTACTGGGAATAACTTGTTTTTAGTTTTTTTTATCTTTCTTTTTTGTGACTTTTGTAAAAGCAAATCATAAGCGTGAAACTCGTTTTGCTTAACCTTTCGCAAACCTAGGTCATTAAATTCGTAATTTGTTTTGCCTTTTACAAAATCATAAATGACTTTTGAAACTGTAATTCCATTAGTCTGAGCCAATGCTTCCAACCTGGCGGCAATATTAACCCCATCCCCAAGTAAATTCTCCTTTTCTTTGACAACATCACCAGAATTAATTCCAATACGAAACTCTAGTTTTACAGAGACATTGTCAGAGGAATTTCGTTCGTCAATGGCTTTCTGAAATTCTACTGCACATTCAACGGCTGAAACGGCACTTGGAAACTCCGCAAGAAAAGAGTCACCACCAGTATTGAACAATCGTCCATCATGCTTGGCAAAAAGCCCAGTTAGAATACCTTCACATGCACGAAGATTGTGAATTGTTTCACTTTCGTTAGCTTCCATATGTTTGCTGTAGCCAACGACATCGGTAGCCAGAATAACTGCAATCTTTCTTTCAATCTTTTCTCTAGCCATGAAACCTCTCTAATCTCTTCAAGATTACATAGCCCCTCATAAACGTCTAGCATTTAAATTGTCACTTAAAAAACACCAAGTAATTTTGAATAAAACATTGATTTTTATGCTATTTTATGCTATAACTATACTTGTTGGAAAGTAGTGTAACTGCCCTTACTGGCGACCACACACTTTACATTTTCATCCAACAATCTGCTTTAAAATGAAGGAGTATTTCCATGAGCAATCTATTGGACTCTGATGTCCAAGAAGATGTTCGCACATTTCCAATGTACCAACGTCTTCGTACAACAAACCCATATGCATACTATTCTCTGAACACACAGAAACAGATGCAATCTGATCTGCGGAACTATGGTTCGTTAACATTCTTTGAACAAGACCCTGACAAAATACCCGATCCCAATGAACCAAAGCATTCCATTGATCTGCCCAAAGCCTTGGCTGAAGCAGAGCACATGCTTGATACAGGTTCACCTGAGTTCAACGAGAAGACAGAAACCATACTGTCTCTCCTCTATGCCACAGACACTGTACCCATAAGGCGGTGTGCTTTGCATGGTGGTAAGCATAAAATCTTTGCAGCATTGATAGTGCTAATGCATGAGCAATCTCTGCGGCTTGAGGTCAATGAGTATAATACGAGTGACCTACGTACATTCGGCTACAGCATGACATTTATGCAGTTCTTGGCAAAAGCCGATGCACGATCGGTCCTGAACGTGATGATGCGCACCGAACACAATGCCATCTACTGCGTCAGTGAAGGAGTGGTGGGGATCATGAGTGATGGCAATCACTAATGCACATCTCCACTGGTTCAAATTGAAGTGTCCGTACCCGCAAGGTAGCCAAGCCTTTCGTATGGCAAAGGCAAAGCTGGATAATGCCACCTATGCTGATCTGGAACGTCTTCGTGCAGAGTTTGAATTGTACAAAGACGGTTCCATTCCTGTGACCCATTATAAGCTATACGATGAGTGGTTTGCATCTGCTGGAGGAGTAAAAACGGAACAGGTCAACATGAAGGGTATTCAACGTCACGGTACGAAGTACAGAGTACAAAAGCGCATCAATGGTCAGCTACAACGGTGGACATTTGATACACTGGATAAAGCAGTCAGAAAACGAGATGCTATCTTTGCCAAAGTAGCTGCAGAATAGCCGCTGAGAGGCTCTGTACTGCGTCAGGATGAGTCTAGTGCCCAAGTCGGGTGGTAGCCTAGCTGAAGGCCAAAAGTGCCCAAGATTATGGACGAAGGATCAATTTATTTTTTCATAATTATTTCAGAGACTTTCTTAAGCGTTTCGACTAGTTTGGTCTTAGCCTTTGATTGTTCGCATGCTACTGAGTGCCCCTGTGGTATCTAGTTACTACCATCTGACAAAAGATCTATAAGCGATCACTGAACCGTTCCAGCTTTTGAAAGGAACCAAACTTGCCTACAACTAAACCCAACGATGAAAAGCCAAACGAAGAACGTTCTGCAAATTGGTCTTCATTTAAATTTGTAGAGTCAGTAACTGAACAATCGGTCAGTAAGATAATTCGCAAACGTGAGACCCTTCATAAACTGGTGGCTGAGCAGATCTACATGGCTAGCAATCCGTCCTTTGTTCCGACAAAATCTAAATGGGTTACTGGGATTGATGGAAATATCCGTCAGGTTATGGTTCCTAAAAAATTAAAAAAATGGTGGGTGTTATTGCCAGATGGAAAGCTGCAAATAGCTGTTTATTGGAAGTCCAAACAACTAGAGTTTGAAGAAGGAAAAGATGCAATTGAAGTTGAAAGCATAGACGAATTAGTTCCGACATTAGAAAGCATCAAACAAAGCATCGACTTAGGTGACTTGGATATTTTCATCGGTTAATTCGGCTGTGGAAGCTGCTGTAAATATATCTGATCATTGAAAAATAAATGGCAATTAAAAATATAAAAGCCTTTTTATAAAAACTGCTTTTCGACATCGGGTAAATTGAAGAAAGATCTTCCTAATATTTTTGATCAGTAGCTCCCTCAGTGTGAAGCCCCATATACATATAACGTGCATACCCCCTGTGGCCCCTGCATACCCCCTATGTAACGGCCTACACATGATCACTTTTGGGTAGGGTCACTGTAAGTGATTACACTTAACTATACACTCATACCTACACACAGCTTGTGCAGAACACGTACAGTGTTTGGTTAAGTGTATAAATAGATAGATATGTATGAGGCACACCCATGCCCTACTAAGGGGGGTTAGCATGTACTGTGATTACACGTACTGTGTATTGCCATAAGGATAAGCACATCTGTGGTTATCAGGATCACTCACCACCCGTCACTTCCCCTATACTAGGAACGATAAGAAACAATATCAGATAGACACGTACAGTGGTCACAGAAGCTATGGTACGACACAGTAGACAAAGAAACTGCCTTGCATTTCAAACTGGTTCACATAACCTATTGATATTGCTTACGCAGGTACACGATTGGTGCAGGGATAAGGATACAAACACTCATCGCCCGCTCCAAATTACTTTCATGTAGTCGTGTAACT
>JAQCJC010000104.1 GCA_027593245.1 Bacteroidota bacterium
TTGTTTTATATCTCTGAAAAAACGCCAAAAATCCATTTTAACAATCGTCTTCCAAATGTTGATTCCCCCATTCTTCCCAAAGACAAAACTAAGCCCTTTGAACCTAAAACGTACGGGCATCTCTAATTCAATATCCGCGGAAGTTCCACTCAACAACACATCAACCTCAATATTTTTTTGTAATAATGGTATGAGTTCTTTAGCTCTTGAAATATGACCATTTCCGGTGGCTTGAATAGCATAAAGTACTTTCATAACTCTGTTGACTTTAAGTTAATATCGGCCACCAAATCAGAAAATAGTGTTTTGGCGTCCTTATAGTCGTGATCATCCAAATTTTTATGTTCAAAAAATACAGACTCATAATTATATAAGGTCCATTTATTGTCATGATATTCTAAAGCCGTCATGTTTTCTATCCAATCGCCTGAATTTAGATACGTCAAACATCCATCTTTTGTGTTAATAGTTTTAATACACGGTTGATGAATATGACCGCAAACCACATAGTCATAGTTGTTTTTTAGCGCAATTTCTGCCACTGTGGATTCAAATTTATTGATGAATGAAACGGCAGCTTTAACTTTATTTTTTATCGTTTTAGAAAATGATAATTTTTCACGACCAAAAAAAGTCAATACTCTATTTACTGTAGAATTTATAAAAATTAGAAGGTCATAACCAATTGCCCCCATCTGTGTGAGCCAACGCGAGTGTTCCATAGTGACATCAAATACATCACCATGAAAAAACCATGCTCTTTTGTCATCTAAATCAAGCGTTAATTTATTGGTAATTTTAAAGCCCTCCAATTCAAAATTTAGAAATCTTCTCAGGGCCTCATCATGATTGCCAGCAATATAATGAACCTTGACACCATTTGAAACAAATTTTAAAAGCTGATGGATGACCTTTGTATGGTATTTATTCCAATAACGTTTGCTAAACTGCCAAATGTCAATGATATCGCCATTCAACACTATAGTTTTTGGTTGTATACTTTTTAGGTATTGATTCAACTCTTCGGCACGACAACCGATAGTCCCCAAGTGGGTGTCGGAAATTACCACGAGGTCAACCAAACGTTTTGAATTTTTCATAAATTCAAATTTAACACCCTTGTGTAAGTTTTGGTTTACGGCTATACTAAATATGTTACATCAAAATGTTAAGAAATATTGACAAATTGGCTAAAAAGGTTAAGTTATCATTAATTAGGTCTTAAGTTTGGCGCACCAGCCATGATTTCGGCATTGGCATAAGCTTCATATTGCTTAAAATTGTCAATGAATGAATTTGCCAATTTATAGGCAATTTTATAAAACCCATCGTCATTGTTCCAGGTTTTTCGAGGACTTAAAATTGCAGTAGCTACATTGGGGCAAACGCGGGGCTGCAGGACGCCAAAAACAGAGTGGATATGATAATTGTCTTTGTTGGCGGCCTCCAAAGAACCGTCCATTGCCGCGGCAATCAAGGCGCGTGTATACTCAAGCGGCATACGCTCTCCTATGCCGTAGGGCCCACCTGTCCAACCTGTATTGACTAACCAAACGGTAACTCCTGCCGATTTCATTTTGGCGCTCAACATTTCGGCATATGTAGTGGGGTGAAGCGGCATAAAAGGCGCCCCAAAACAGGCCGAAAAAATAGGTTTCGGCTCATTGATTCCGGCTTCTGTTCCGGCCACTTTAGCAGTATAGCCCGAAATAAAATGATAGGCCGCCTGGCCGGGTGTAAGTTTAGAAATGGGGGGCAGTACACCAAAAGCATCAGCGGTTAAGAAAAAAATATTTTTTGGATTACCGCCAATAGAATTGGGTTGAATATTTTGGATGTGGTGGATGGGGTAACTCACCCGCGTGTTGGGGGTGATACTTTTGTCTGTAAAATCAACATTGCCGTCTTTATCCATCACCACATTCTCCAAAATTGCCCCTTTTTTTATGGCGTTATAAATGCCTGGTTCTTTGGATTTGGAAAGATTAATCACTTTGGCATAACAACCCCCCTCAAAATTAAATATGGTATTTTCGGCGGTCCAGCCATGCTCATCATCCCCAATGAGTTGGCGTTCTGGATCGGTGGATAGTGTGGTTTTTCCAGTCCCAGAGAGTCCAAAAAATATGGCTGTACTTCCATCTTTTCCAACATTAGCACTGCAATGCATGGGCAAGGTATTTTTGTACACTGGTAAAATAAAATTAAGGGCCGAAAAAATCCCTTTTTTAATCTCTCCCGTATAGCACGTTCCGCCAATCAAAGCGATTTTTTTGGTAAAATTTAAAATGGCAAAATTGTGTTGGCGTGTACCATCTTCTTTTGGTATAGCCATAAAACCAGGCGCATTGACAATGGTCCATTCGGGAGTAAAATTTTCTAAGTCTGAAGCAGTAGGACGCATGAACATATTATAGGCAAAAAAATTGCTCCATGGGTATTCATTAACGACACGAATATTGACCCGATACTTGGGATCGGCACAAACATAACTGTCGCGCACATACAGTTCCTTATCGTTAATGTAGGTAATCACTTTGGAGTAGAGTTTATCAAAGGCGCTGGGCGAAAATGGAATGTTGATATCCCCCCACCAGACCTTGTCTTTGGTGATGGCGTCTTGAACAATAAAACGGTCTTTGGGCGAACGCCCAGTAAATTCCCCAGTATTGATGGCCAGCGCACCAGAAGAGGCCTCCGCCCCTTGTTTTAAGGCGATGGTTTTGGCGTGTAATTGTTCTGGAGAACACTGGTAATGAACTGATTTTGAAGTTATTCCGAGGGCTTTTAACGAAATCGTTTTCGTAACTTGGCGTACGTGTTCCATAAAAAGTGAATTATATTAAAGGACAAAGGTACTTATTCTTTTAAAAACAGCTGAAATTTAACTTAATTTTTAAGTTTTAAAAGATAAAACCCCAACAACCCCCAAGCACTAATCAGAAATAATCCACCTATGGGAGTAATAGGACCAAGAAACCCAAAATCTATGGGGGTTAGCGTATTCGTAGACAACAAATAAATAGATACCGAAAACAGCACTACCCCTATAATAGTGAGCCAAAAAAGACGCTTTTTTTGTTGGGTTTGTAGTTGTGGCATCAGTCCAACCACAAAAAGAAAAAATGCATGGTACATTTGGTAGCGTACCCCTGTTTGAAAACTTTCTAAACTCGTGCTGTTCAGCGCATCACGAAGTCCATGCGCCGCAAAAGCACCCAAAACTACAGCAATCAACCCCAAAATTGAGGCCACCAAAAATATTTTCTTTTCAATACTCATTTTAAATAATTAACTTTAGACACAAAAGTAATCATTGCAACCACAATATGCGAACCATCCTTATTATTGGTGCTGGTAAATCTACAGCATATCTCGTAAAATACTTGCTGGAGAAATCTAAAGCTGAGCAACTACAAGTTATTCTTGCTGATAAAAATATTGAATTCGCGGCAAAACTTATAAATCAACACCCCCACGGAAAAGCCATTGCATTTGATGTTTTTGATGAACAACAACGTAAAGAAGAAATACAAAAAGCAGATGTGGTGGTATCCATGTTGCCTGCACGATTTCATATTGAAGTCGCCAAAGATTGTTTGAATTTTGAAAAAAACATGATCACCGCTTCTTATGTTAGCGATGAAATGCAAGCCCTAAATGATGCCGCCAAAGCCAAAGGCCTGTTGTTTCTAAATGAAATGGGCGTGGATCCTGGCATCGATCATATGAGTGCCATGGCAGTCATTGACCGCATCAAAGCCAATGGCGGCGAAATGTTGCTTTTTGAATCGTTTACCGGTGGCCTTGTGGCGCCTGAAAGTGACGATAATTTGTGGCATTACAAATTTACCTGGAACCCCAGAAATGTAGTTACCGCTGGTCAAGGCGGCGCGGCAAAGTTTTTACAAGAAGGAAAATTCAAATACATTCCCTACCACCGCTTGTTTCGAAGAACAGAGTTTTTGGAAGTCGACGGCTATGGCCGTTTTGAGGCCTATGCCAATAGAGATTCACTAAAATACCAAAGCGCCTATGGACTCGACCAGATCCAAACGCTGTATCGTGGCACCATCAGACGCGTGGGCTTTGGTAAGGCATGGCAAATTTTTATCATGCTGGGGATGACAGACGATAGCTATACCATTGAAGACAGCGAACATATGAGCTATAAAGATTTTATCAACTCCTTTTTACCGTACAGCCACACCGATTCGGTAGAACTCAAACTTAGGCATCAACTGAAAATAGATCAAGATGATATCATTTGGGAAAAATTGGAAGAATTGGATTTATTTAATCCCAACAAAAAAGTAGGACTCAAAAATGCCACACCAGCACAAATTTTACAAAAAATTTTGATGGACAGTTGGAGCCTCAAACAAGAGGACAAGGACATGATCGTGATGTGCCATAAATTTGGGTATAAATTAAATGGGGGAAA
>JAQCJC010000105.1 GCA_027593245.1 Bacteroidota bacterium
TATTAATGAGATTGGTTTAACTAATTTAGGGGCGGACGCATGGAGAGGTGCTTTAGCAATTGTTGCAAGAGTAGGCGCTACTGTTGAAATAAATGATGGGGGGGTGCCCTTGCCCACAGGAACTATAGTTTCTGGAAATACTGACTATATCACATATTTGGTAAATAGTATTAACGGGGACTACAGTATAAAAAGTAATGACGAATTATATGTGTCGTATTATACTTACGCTGGTAATGCTACATCTGGGAGTTTTTATTCAGGTTTTACAACAAATCCCGTTCTTAAAAGCGATTTAACAATTACTCCATTAGGCACTTGTGTCTTTGCAGATGGTTCTTCAAACACAGTACTTACCACCAATTCATCATACGACACATATGAATGGCAAAAACTAAACCTTACAACTTCTTCGTATGATCGTGCCCCCGGAACTTATGATGAAGATGTTTATGAACCTAATTCGCCAGGAAAATATAAGCTAATTGGCACATTAGCCTGTTCCGGAATAACATACGAATCAGAAGTTATTGTTGTAAGTCTTTGTCCTGACGATACTGACCTAGATGGTATCCCCGACACTATAGATCTAGACAGAGATAATGATGGGATACTAAATGAAATTGAATCTTATGGAAAAGGGACTATTGATTTTAGTAATCCGGAAAACCCAGAAATTTCATTGCCAGATGATCCAACCAATGCTATTTTGAGCACGGGCTCAACAACACCTACAAGTGCTAATGTCACAGGAAATTCAACTGGGCAGCTTACTTCGGTCATACTGCCTACTGGAATAATTAAAAAAACAACATATAACTTTAATCCAATTTTACCATCTAATCTTCCTTTAAATATACGTCTTGAAGAAGTTGCTGGAAGTACAAATTCAGATTTTGAAACCTTTACAGTTGTTGTTTATCCTCTTGAAAAAAACATTACTGTTTTAGATCCTGGAGAAAAGCTCCTTTTAGACGACGGCACAGGGTTTAAAAGAGTTCCCAGCGTAGGAATCTCTGGAAATCAACTTAAATTTAAATACAACCCAATACCTATTGGCAGCGCGCCTTTTGAACTGTTCGGTATTGACATTGAGGGTATTGATCTCATTCATGAGTTGGGTGCTTCTGCGACTTCTGATGCTACATTAATAATCATGGTTGAAATTATTGATTATGACAGAAACACAGATAGTAGTGATGAAATAGATGCTTTGGATGATGACTCTGACAATGATAGTTGTCCCGATAAAACTGAATCTGGTTTAGAAGATTCTTTTCCTACACCCCCGTTTACGTTTAATACTGGAACGGTTGATGAAAGAGGAAGGATAGTTCTTACGGGCAGTACGAGCCCTAATTATCCTGATCCTGTAAGAAATGCTTCGGGAGATTTTCTTTTTTTAACACCTGGTACTCGAATACCTATTAATCCCGCTGATGAACCACAAGATGATCAAATTAGCGAAGGTGATTCTGCTACATTTACAATTGGCACCACGGCTGATCAATACCAATGGCAAATGAACGGAATAACCATTAATGATAGTTCCATTTTCTCTGGAACAACCACTCAAACGCTTACTGTTAACACAACAGACACTTCTTTGGATGGGAAACAGTTTTCTGTTTTGGTAAACTCAAACACCTATTTATGTAAAGACTCGTCTAGCTCAGCAACCTTATCTGTTCTTGCGTTACCTCCAATCCCGGTACTTGATCGCGTATATTCATTTTGTGGGGCTGGAACTGTTAAAAATTTGAAAGACTTAATTGACCCCACTGGAACATTTAACGTATATGATGCGGAAACAGGCGGCAGCCCACTTCTTGACACAGATACACTTATTAACGGCGAAGACTATTATGTGAGTGCAGTAAATGCTGCTGGAGGGGAAAGTGTTATTCGTTCGTTTACAAATGTGGTAGTTGCCAACCCGGCTATAACATCCAATGCGCCCGCAGACGAGATCTGCCTTGGGGAGTCCGTGACCCTAACTGCTAGTGATGTCCCTAAAACCTTGTCCGAATTTCGAAATGACTTAGACCCCGTAACCTTTGATTATATTACCTCTTTCACAGACCCTGTTACTTCTGAGGTTTCACATTATTTCCTTAAAAAACAATCTATGGCGTGGACAGCTGCTCGAGCTGAAATCAAATCTTTAGGGTCTGGAACTTCTATGTATGTCATCAATTCTAAAGATGAAGAAGAACATGTATTTAATGCCATGTCTGCCTATACAGGAACGGAGGACAACCACTTCTGGTTAGGATTACGTCAAATTGACGCACTTGCTAACGGTAAGTTTGACGAGGGTTGGGTTTGGTTAGACGGAAGACCCCTTACTGCTGCGGATGAAAATTGGTACAATTATCCAGCTTCTGAGCCAAATGATTATGACTCCAGCCCTAGTGGAGGAGATACTGACGGTATTGAAGATGGAAGTGAAAACTATGCGCAATTTGATTTTACACCTGAAGTGGATGTATTGAGAATGGAATGGAACGATATGAAAGACGACGGTGGTAATAATGGTAAGTCTTGGCCTGTTTTTGAATTTCAAGGAGTTACGCAAGTAAAGTGGTACAAACAAGAAGGTAGCGGACCAAAAACATCAATTACTGGCTTTACGAGCAATAGCATAACGGTAAGCCCAACTGTTACCACCACATATTTCTATGAAATAGATGTAAACGGAACCCCTTGTTATGAGAGCATTACCATATCAGTAAATCCGCTCCCTGCACCCCTATCTGCTAGTGATATGGAATTATGTGACAACAACCTAGACAACGATCCAACTGATGCAAATGAAGCGGCGTTTGATTTGGCACAGCAACGAAAAGATATTTACAGTATAAATAGCGCTTTAGATAGAGATGTGTTTTTTTATGAAACAAAACCAAAAGCCTTGAGTGTATCAGATAGTATCAATACTGCAACGCCTTATACCTCAAATCCAAAAGACATCTATTACCGAGTGGTTGACAAAACCACCGGATGTTTCGGAGCAGATGCGGATATTGATTCCTTTGCGTTAAAAGTTAACGACCTTCCACCAATTCTTTCAATAGAACCTTTGCGCGAATGTGATGACGACATTGTTGGTACTGATAAAGATGGGTTACACGAATTTGACTTGACGCAAAAAGATGCTGAAATAGAGGATGCGTTAATAGCATTAGGCAAAGACCCTGCAGATTATACGTGGACTTATCATGCATTGGAAAACGACACGAACCCTATCAGAACATACACAACAATACCAATAGATAACAGCGAAAAAGAAATTTTTGTCCGCATTGAAGACAATAAAGGTTGTGTCCGGTATGACAACTCTTTTAAGGTAATTGTAGATAAGCTGCCTGAGCTGAAAACCACCTCAATTACATTAGAGCAATGTGAAAGCGATGGTCAAATAAAGTACAACCTGAATTCACTAAAAAGCCAATACTCGGCAAATTCTGCTAATGAAACATTTGAGTTTTATTTAGACGCTGCTCTTCTAAACCTCGTGGCTAACCCCGAAAATTTTGTTGTGCCTGTTGGCGTTTCGACGCAAGATGTTTTTATAAAAATTATCGATAATAATTCTTATTGTGAGCGTTTTGATGATGTTGATTTAGTATTTGGTGTTAGGAAGCCTATAAAGGTTTCTTTTGTTTATGGAGTCAATGCTGTTCCTACTTCATTTGTGCCCTTAGATGATATTCCTCCCTATTGCTTTGATTCTGAGACAAGCTCCACTCCTGGGTTTGGGGTGTTTGATCCTTCTATTTTTACGACGATTAAAACGGACGTTGTTGCGTCAAGGTCAAGTTACAACTCCCCTAATGTTGAAATTCGCTTCTATGAAAACGAGCAAGATGCCATATACCAAATTAATGAAATAGACACAGCATTACCTTACACAAATAGCGACATAGATGACCAAGAAATTTGGGTGGGTATTGAGGATGTAGGGGTATCTAAAATTGAATGCCTAGGACGTTTCAAAGTAGCTGATTTATTGGTTCGTCCGAAACCCGTTTTCGATTTGCCTACAGATTTGGTTTTTTGTCAAAATTTAGGTTATGACACCATTTCTGTAACCTCCCCCGAGACTTATGATTACGCATGGGAACGTAATGGAACGCCTATTCCATCGCAACCCACACAAGATTTAATTATCACAGAAGGCGGAACCTATAGTGTTACTGCAACTAACCCTACTACGGGCTGTACTACAACAAAAACGGTTGTGGTTAAAACCTCTGAAATGGCCTTGTTTGGTCCTGAAGACGTTAATATTTATGACTTAACAGGAGATGGCAAAAACCGCGTTGAAATCGATAAT
Organism: Bacteroidota bacterium; assembly: GCA_027593245.1. Classification (GTDB taxonomy): domain Bacteria; phylum Bacteroidota; class Bacteroidia; order Flavobacteriales; family Flavobacteriaceae; genus UBA3537. The sequence continues at coordinate 4,340 of JAQCJC010000105.1, forward strand.
AGCGAAGCGGCGTTGGGTATTGGGGATTATGTATTTGCGCTAAAACTAAATGAT
>JAQCJC010000106.1 GCA_027593245.1 Bacteroidota bacterium
AGCAATTCTCTTATGTAAATAGGCACAGGAACTATTCTGTTTTTGCCCGATTTGTTTCTATGACCCGATAAATGAATATAACTTAAATCATCACTAAAGTCAGACCACTTTAATCCTCTTATTTCTCTATGGGGTCTTAACAAACATCCATAGGTCATTAAACAACACAGATACAAGTTATCACTAAACAACTTAATCTCATTAAGGATGAGGTTTATATCCTTGTAAGGTTTGTGCAGTTTTGCCTTTGTTTTCTTTGCTTTTATGCTTTCCATAGGATTGCTATCCACACCTATGTTTCTCGCTTCATTTATAAGCACATTTAAGTGACGTTTAATGGTGTTATACGACACGCCTAAAGCATATTGATTAAGATAAGATTTAACATCGTTAGAAGTGATATTTTCATCTGTTAAGTAAGACACAAAACCATCATAAACAAACCTCAACATAGACTTGTATTTATCAGAATATTCCCCTTTTAGTTTGTTGTCTAATGCTAACTTTAAATACTGCTTATCAGACTTGCATATAACTCTAACAGGGTCTTGAATACTTAAACCACTTGAGATATATTTAAATACCTCTGCGGCTAATAGTTGTGCTATCTCATAACGTTTAGCTACAGGGTACGAATTAGGATAGAGATTAGAATTAATTTTTGAACCATTAAACAACCTATAGCGTTTACCATTATTATAAAACACTACATAGAAACGTTGCTTGTTATCAGACTTAACTTTAGGGTATTTGACACTCATTTTTGACACACTTTTGACAGACATTTAGTTTATGCGTCTTTAAGTGTTTAAAAATCAAGTGGTTAGGAAGTTTTACCTCTTGACTGCCAGTCAAGCGCTCTAGCCAACTGAGCTACATCCTCTTTTTTTAGTGTTCTGTGAAAAACAATTTTTTTGTAAATTTAAATGCTAAAGAACAGGCCAAATTTAGTAAAAACTCACAGACAAATTACAGTCACTTTCATTCTTTTCTGTTTATTTTTCAATCCCATTATTTTTTTGGCCTATGGCTTTAATGACTATATTTGAGCTTAATCCAGTTTAAACTCATGAAAAAAATCATATTAGTATTATGCTTTTCAATTTTTCTGTCGGAAATTTGTTCCGCACAGCAATTTTCTAAAGCAGTAACCAAAGAATCGTTTACGGAATGGAATTTTGGCGTAGCTTTCATAGAAAGTGGTGGGTTCCCCTTCCCTGGTGCTTCATTTCTTTGGGGTAAAACACACACATATGAAAACAATCTAATATTTGAGTATGAAGGTGGGTTTGCTTTTCCTACACTTGTGACAGGAAAAGTAGGTATAGGCAAAAAATTCGAAAACACTAAAGCTGTCATCGGAATTAGGCCATTCCCATTTAATATCTATGGACAAATAAGTATTGCTGAAAAAGAAAACGGTTATTGGATTGCTTCTGTTGAATACAACCCACTAAACCCTAAAATACGCACTTCAGTGGCCGTAATAAATTTTGGATACAGACGGAATTTTGAGCTTAAAAAAAAGAAAAGCATACCCTCGAGCTTATAAGCCAATTAAGTCTATGGTGGTGGTCATGACTGGTTTAGTTAGGCTGACATTGGCGCTAGTGAATTGATGTGGGAATTTTTCTCTAACTATGACCTCAATTGGTTAATCAATTGACTAAAGAACTAACCCCGTTCAAATTGATTTTGTATTTTTGGATTCAATTTTAAGTCCTTGAACACAGCCATTAGCAATAATCAAATAAACAGACTCGCTGTTCCTGCCATCATCGCTGGAATTTCAGAGCCCATTTTATCATTAACTGATGCTGCCATTGTAGGCCACATCACCATCAATGCTACAGAATCCCTAGCTGCAGTTGGTATTGTTTCGTCTTTTCTTTCTATGCTTATATGGGTTTTAGGACAATCCCGTTCGGCCATATCCGCAATTATTTCTCAATATTTAGGGGCAAATAAGTTAAATGAAGTCAAGCAGCTTCCTGCACAAGCTGTGGTTATAATTATAACTTTAAGTATTGGCGTTTGTGCGCTGACTATGCCATTTTCTGAGGCAATTTTTAAGTTTTATAATGCCAAGGGTCTTTTACTTAGCTACAGTGTAGAATACTACAATATTCGGATTATAGGATTTCCATTTACATTATATACCTTTGCAATATTTGGTGTTTTTAGAGGCTTACAAAACACATATTACCCCATGGTGATTGCCCTTATAGGGGCGGCAGTGAATGTTCTTCTTGATTATGTTTTAGTCTACGGATTAGACGGGATTGTCCCCGCACTAAATCTAAAAGGTGCAGCCATCGCGAGCGTTTGTTCTCAGTTTCTAATGGCGCTTTTATCTACTTTATTATTATTGAAAAAAACACCCATCAATTTAAAATTGGCTATGCCGCTCAATAAAGAATTACCAAAATTCTTACAAATGATTGGTAATCTTATTATAAGAACTTTAGCCTTGAATTTGGCCTTATATTTTGCAGCAAGCTTCGCAACTGGCTATGGCAACAATTACATTGCTGCCTACACAATAGCAATAAACTTATGGTTTTTTGCGGCCTTTGCTGTAGATGGTTATGCTAGTGCGGGAAATATAATGTCAGGCAAACTTTATGGTGCAAACCAAATCAAACTACTAGTCGAACTGAGCAATCGCCTACTAAAAAGAGCATTAATTGTTGGTTTCTTAATGGCGGGACTAGGCACTCTTTTTTACAGCGCTTTGGGAACAATATTTACCAACGAAAAAGCTGTGCTTTCTGAATTTTATAAAGTTTTTTGGATCGTTCTTCTCATGCAGCCATTTTGTGCCTTAGCTTTTGTGTTTGATGGTATTTTTAAAGGGCTTGGACAAATGAAAACATTAAGGAATGTACTAGTGTTGTCTACAATTTTAGTGTTTATTCCTGCACTTTTTGTTGGACACTACAATAACATGAAACTTCATGGGATACTTCTAGCATTTACCTTATGGATGGTTGCTCGAGGCGCCCCATTAGTTGTAAAATTTAGAAAACAATTTTTACCCCAAATTCAAAACCATTAACTTTGTTTAAAATTAACAAATAATGACAACATCAATCTATGCAGAATATTAGAATAACAAAGCAGTTTTCATTTGAGACAGGGCATGCATTACACGGCTATGATGGAAAATGTAAAAACATTCACGGGCATAGTTATCGGCTGGATGTTACTGTAATAGGAAAGCCTGTAGCAGACGAATCGGATCCAAAGTGCGGCATGGTGATTGATTTTTCAGATTTAAAAAAAATTGCTCAAGATGAGATTGTGGACCTTTTCGACCATGCTACAGTTTTCAATAAAAACACCCCTCATTTAGAATTAGCAATGCTGCTGAGGTCAAAAGGACACAATGTTCTGTTAGTTGATTATCAACCAACTACTGAAATGATGGTGATCGATTTTGCTGAAAAAATTAAAAAACGACTGCCCAATAACATTAAATTACACGCTCTAAAACTTCAAGAAACAGCTACTAGCTTTGCAGAATGGTTTGCGAACGACAACGAATAATGCGTATGAACACCATCAACGTCCCAAAAGGGAAGAATGTATATTTCACATCAGATCATCATTTTGGTGCCCCTACAAAAGCGGCTTCAAAACCAAGAGAGGAAAGATTTATTGCGTGGTTAGACCGCATAAAACAGGATGCTGATGTGCTTTTTATCTTAGGGGACTTATTTGATTTTTGGTTTGAATACAAGTACGTTATTCCAAAGGGCTTTACAAGAGTTTTAGGAAAATTGGCTGAATTGAGCGACCAAGGCATAGAAATGCACTTTTTTGTCGGGAATCACGACCTTTGGATGCGGGGGTATTTTGAAGAAGAGTTAAATATTAAAGTTTATCATAACACAGAAGAATTTAAAATCAACGATATGGTATTCTTTATCGGCCATGGCGATGGTCTTGGGCCACATGATAAAGGGTACAAAAGATTAAAGAAAGTGTTTAAAAATTCGTTTTTCAATTGGCTTTATCGTTGGCTTCATCCCGATATTGGCGTACGTTTTGCCCAATACCTTTCGCTTAAAAACAAACTTATTTCTGGCGATGATGACATAAAATTTTTAGGTGAAAAAAAAGAATGGTTGGTACAGTATGCACAAAAAAAATTAGAAGAAAAACACTTCGATTATTTTGTTTTTGGCCACCGCCATCTACCGTTAGAAATACAATTAAATCCCAAATCCAAATATGTCAATCTTGGTGATTGGATCACACACTTTACCTACGGTATTTTTAATGGTGAAAAACTTGTTCTTAAAAAGGCTAAATCTTAAATTATCTCTATTTTAAACCAGTAATTATTTTTTGAGAATCTCCACTGCATATTCAAAA
>JAQCJC010000019.1 GCA_027593245.1 Bacteroidota bacterium
CTTGGTGAGCCGTTACCTCACCAACAAACTAATAGAACGCATACTCATCTTATACCGTAACCTTTACTCCTAAAATGATGCCACTCTAAGAGACTATGGGGGATTAATCTTCATTTCTAAAGGCTATACCCCAGTATAAGGTAGATTGTATACGCGTTACGCACCCGTGCGCCGGTCGTCAGCGGAAAAGCAAGCTTCTCCCTGTTACCCCTCGACTTGCATGTGTTAGGCCTGCCGCTAGCGTTCATCCTGAGCCAGGATCAAACTCTTCATCGTTATTTGTTAAGCTATATCTCAAGCTTGTTCTATATAACAACTAAAGGAAATTTAATTTTTCAGTACTCAAAATGGTCTATTCTCTGTCGAGATCAATCGTTTCCAATCAATCCCTACGCTGTCAATCAATATGTTTAATGAACGTGTCTTAAAATCAAAACTTTGCGCACTCAGACGCAAAGCGGGTGCAAATATAAAACCCTTTTTCCGTACACACAATAGTTTTTAAATTAATTTTGAAAAAAAATTAAAGGAAGTGCTTTTTAATCTGTAGAAATTACAAAAAGAAGTTCCAAACAAGACCAAATCGAACAATAAAATCGCGGTAGGGATAGTTTGGTGCAGAGTAGAAATTGTAGCCTGTCATGGCAGAATTGAAATGTTCGGCCTTTAAAAACAAACGCGTTTGTTGTATTTTGGCATTAATAAAAAAGTCTAAACGCGGAAAATCTCCTAAACTTTTTTGATTCTGAATGTGAAATTCGGCTAGTATGGGGTCATAGGCATTCATATTATAGGCCGTAAAATAATGGAAATTAATTCCTGTTTGCAAAAAAAGCGCCTTATCAAAAAATGTATTGCTGTAGTAAAATGTATTTCGAGTGTTGATTTGTGGTACATTAAAAACCTGATCTCCTTCAAACACTTGCTGGTAGAGCAAAGTGTTGTTCAATGCAAAATTCCCAAATTTAAATTCCTTCTCATATTTGAAACGGGCGTAGTTGATTGTCCCATCATACTGGTAAGGCTTTACTCCCTGATTTTCTTTATTTTCAAAAAACAAGAAGTTAGAGATGGTAGAGTAATCGACCGATAGAGTTCCATATTTGTACGAGGAGAGTTCAAAAGCGAGTTGTTGCGTTTGTTGGTTTTTAAAATTATTTTGCCAGTTGTAATTCAAATAATCGCTTTGATGTAGACGGTAGTTATAGTTGGCGGCAGTGGAGTTCATGTTGAGTTTTGCCATGAGCTGTAGGTCTGAGTTGATCTGATAGTCTGCTTGTGCATTTAAATAATTACCCTCTAAATCACCCGCTACATTAATTCCCAAATCGGCTTTTAAAAGTACAGGGCCTAATTGTTTGTCGTAGCCCCCTTCAAATGATAGAGTAGACTCTTTCAAGCGATTGCTAATTGTTTGTCCATCTAAAATTACCAATGCATCATAGCCATAATTAAATGAATTATAGCCCAGTTGGGCTGATAGTCTGCCTATTGTCTTATTAGTGTAATCAACATTTAGGGCAGTGTAAAAATGCTCAAAGGTGTTTTTATCCGTGAGCTTTGAGGACACAAAGGCATCTCCAAAAAAATCAACCTTCTGGTCCTGTTTAAATTGATAGTATTTGTCTTCTATATATATGGTGCTTCCAATGTTTATCCCATTGTAGCCCAAAGTGTCATTGGATTTAAGTTGATAGACCTGATCTAAGTAAAAGCGTCGACCTTCTAAATTATTTTCAGCATTTTCAAAAAGAGGATCAAACAAAGAGCGGTCAATAAACTCTTCATTCCCATTTTCAAACTCCAACAAATCTTCATCGGATATACCTCCATTCTCTTGATTTAAAATGTCTTGGGTAACCATGTGCGCACGAGCACGGTAACGTTTATTTTTGCTTTGGTAACTGCTTGTAAATCTAAAATTGCCAGTGCTCGAGAGTATATGCTGGTATTTCCCTAAAGAACGCATTCCTTTGTAAGCGATTGAAAAATTAAACTCTTTAGAGGTATTTACTGTGAAAAAAGCATCTAACAATTGTCCTTGTTCAAAATTGGACTTAAACATGAGTTCGGTGAGCGGTGTGGGTACGTGGTAGTAACGAATTGCATCAACATCCATGTAATTGAAGTGTTTGGCTTGCGCAGCAAAGCCCGGTGATAAGGTTTGACCAGACATGTTTCTACTGAGCGTGTTGTAGGTCTGCCCCATGTTATTAAACGGCAATAAGTCGAAGTAATCTTTTCTAAGATAGTTGAACTTGTATTCTTTTTTTATGTTTAGTGTAGTATCTACATGTACAGTATCGTGCTTTCGAGTTATAATTTTGTAATCTTCAATTTTCGCTTTTGTGTTTTTGGCTACTTTTTTTGATGCTCCACCAGAAATAGTGTCAAATTCACCTCTTTTGAGGTCCATTTTGCGCATTTCGACAGTATTGGGCTGCTTTTGTAAACGTTTAGTTTGACCAAAAATCTGATTAGAAGAAAGTACTAATAAAAATACAGCAATGTATCTGTACATAAATGGTGTGGATCAAAATTACAACATCAAAAGTAGGAAATTATTGGGGATTTTGATGGATTTGGTTGGATTCAAAAAAAGTAATTTATATTTACATCTAAAATTTAAGCTTAATGCTCAAACACAGTGTTTCTAATAAAAAATTCGAATGTGGTACTGATGAGGCTGGGCGAGGTTGTTTGGCCGGACCTGTGACAGCTGCAGCAGTTATTCTACCTAAACATTTTAAAAATGACCTACTTAACGACTCTAAACAACTTTCTCATGCCCAACGGTACAAGCTACGACCGATCATTGAAAAAGAAGCCATAAGTTATGCTGTTGCCTATGTTTACCCTTCCGAAATTGATAAAATCAATATCCTTAACGCCTCGATATTGGCCATGCACAAATCTATAAATCAGTTAAAAAAAGTGAGCTTTATAGCTGTTGACGGAAACCGTTTTAAAGTATACAATTCCGTACCACACGAAACCGTAATCAAAGGTGATGCAAAGTACCTCAACATCGCAGCAGCTTCTGTATTGGCTAAAACCTACCGCGATGATTATATGACTGAAATTCATGAGGAATTTCCTATGTACAATTGGCAAAAAAATAAAGGTTATCCCAGCAATGAGCATCGTAAGGCCATCAAAAAATATGGCCCAACAAAATACCACAGAATGTCTTTTAAACTACTTCCCGATCAGTTAAGTCTTGATTTTTAATTTTATCTTTGCTATAGGTTGAATGACTTAAATTTATGAAAAAAACATTTTCCTTATTTGCAATCATAGTCGTTATATACGGCTGTCAAAAAACATCTAACCGCAATTTGGCGCCCGAACACTATATCCCCAATAACGCGCAAATGGTTTTGCGCATCAATTCCATGGATGTGTTCAAAAGCGCTTTAATAAACAATCCCATACTTTCAAAGACAAAATTACAGTCAATGCTTGAAGATCACCTCGGCCCTATTGATAGCATAAATATTTCTGGTCCTTTGCTGATTTGCAAAAACAAAGAGAATGAACAATCTAATTACACATTTATAACAGAAAAAAAATACATTGCTAATAAATCCCTTTTAAATTTAAATCAGACTTTAGACAGTATTTGGATATTATGTTCTAACCCATCAAGCAAAGTAAAAGAAGAGTATTCAAACCATCCTTTCAGTACACTTTCAGCTACAACAGACAAAAACGCCACATTTAATATTTATTTTGGGTCTTCCAAAAAAAAGCAGAATAAATTTTCACTTTTTGAACAGGTTTTGCTTGATGTAAACGCCACTCCTGAGCAATTGAGCATCAGTGGGATTTACACAGACAAAATCAATGATTGGGCTAGATTATTCCATCAAATTTCACCAGAAGTCCAACAACTAACAAAAGTCATTCCAAATGATGTTGAAAACTTCAAGTCGTTCGTATACACTGATTTTGAACAATTTTCGAAAAATATACAAGCCATTGACAGTACTGCAATAGCTTCCGAATTTTCCAAAAGTTTATTTGGTACTATACAAGAAATTGGAAGTATGGAAACTGCAAAAGGCATTGCCATTGCTCTGCACTCAATAGATATAAGCGCCAGCCGGGAACTCCTTTTGGGGTTTCAAGAAGAAGCTAAAGTATTTCGATCTATCCCGATCTTTAAATTTAATAACGACTCTATATTTCAAAAATCTTTTGGAAAATTATTGCCTAAGTTAGCTAGTACTAGGTATATAATTCTAGATCACTATTTGGTGTTCTCTGATCAAGAAAAAATTCTTGAGAATGTAATTTCAGATTACACCAACAAAAACAGCATGAACAGTAGCAAAGCTTTTCAAAATACAATTGAAACATTAAGTAATGAGGCTTCATTTCAAAAAACCCTAGACACCAAAGACTTAACAACAACACTTAACGAACTTTTAGACACCAATTTTTCGGAAAAGGATCTAAATGCGTATAAAAACTCAGTCGTTCAAATCATTAAAGATGATGAAGTTGTGCACCTTAATGCCCAAATTGTGAATTTTCGCCCTTCAATAAAACAAAACTCGGTTAGCGAAGTATTTAGCTTGACACTTGAAGCCCCAATTTTAGGGCTAGCTCAGTTTGTGAAAAATCATCAAACAAAACAAAAAGATATAGTTGTTCAAGACATAGAAAACCATTTGTATTTAATCTCAAATAAAGGGGTAGTTCGATGGAAAAAAAAGTTGCCTGGTCCAATTCTAGGGCAAATAAAACAAGTTGATTTATTCAAAAATGGACGTTTGCAAATGGTGTTTTCTACAACTAAAAAAGTATATGTTTTGGATCGATTGGGACGTGATGTAGAAGGTTTCCCATTAAGCTTCAAAGATAGAATCACACAAGCTGTTGCAGTATTTGATTACGATAAAAACAGAAATTACCGCTTATTAGTTACTCAAGATAAATCCTTGTTGATGTATGACGGAAAAGGAAAACGAGTTAAAGGATTTTCTCATCAATCGGAAAACCCAGTGAGTACGCAACCGCAACACTTTCGATACAACAGTAAAGATTACATTGTTTTTATAGCTGGTGATAAATTATCGATTTTGAACCGTAGAGGAAAAAATAGAATTAACGTAAGAGAACCTATTAAATTTTCAGGTCAAAAAATATATTTCTATAATAATAAATTTACATCATTAGACTCAGATGGAGCTCTTGTACAAGTAGATACAAAAGGACGTGTTAGTAAGCAAAGTTTAGGTTTTGATCCTTTAACAGAAATCACCACATCCAGCAGGACTATAGCTGCTCAATGGGCAAATTATTTACAAATAAAAAATGAGAAAATAACATTAGATTACGGAAGTTATTTGCCTCCACAACTGTTTTATGTAAATGATAAAATATATATTGCCTTGACGGACCAACAGCTGCAAAAAGTTAGTTTGTATGACAGTAATGGGGTTCTATTTTCTGGGTTCCCTGTTTATGGTTTTTCCCAAATTGACCTTTCCAATGCAGACCGCAATAGTTCTTTAGAGTTTATATGCCAGAGCGGCGCATCAGAACTTATTATGTACCAACTTTACTAAGCTAGATCAGCTTCAAAAAGCGCGAAGAAATGTTTCAATAATTTTTCTTTTACTTGATCTTCGTCTACACGGTCACGATTCAACTCTACACGGAGTGAAGTGACTGCCTTACCGCGAATTCCACATGGAATAATATTATCAAAATAGCCTAAGTCCGTATTTACATTTAGAGCAAATCCATGCATAGTAACCCAGCGGCTTGCTCGAACACCCATAGCACAAATTTTGCGCGCAAAAGGAGTGCCTACATCAAGCCAAACGCCAGTCTCGCCATCACTTCGCGTGGCTTTTATACCATATTCCGCTAGTGTTAAAATAATTGTCTCCTCCAACAGTCTAAGGTATTTGTGAATATCAGTAAAAAAATTCTCTAGATCTAAAATTGGATACCCGACCACTTGTCCAGGACCGTGGTATGTAATATCACCTCCTCTGTTAATTTTGTAAAAAGTTGCTCCTTTTTGAGTGAGTTGGTCCTCGTTTAACAATAAATTAGAAAAATCTCCGCTTTTACCTAGAGTATACACATGGGGATGACTTACAAATAAAAAATGATTTGGCGTAGGCAAAGCTGTATCCTGTCGTCTATTTTTTATTTTACAATCGACCGTGTTTTTAAATAACTCTTCCTGAAAATCCCAAGTTGTCTTATAATCCTTAAGGCCTAAATCTTGAACACAAATTGATTTATTCATGGGGCAAATATACAGGATTAAGTATTAGGGTTATTCAAAATAACTAACGCTGCTATGACCCCAGGTACCCATCCACAAAGGGTAAGTATGAATACAATCAGAAAAGAACCACACCCCTTATCTACGACGGCTAAGGGAGGAAAAAAAATGGAAAGAAGAATACGCCAAACACTCATGTTATTAAATAAAGTTGTTGATTTAATACGTTAGTGCAAAATTAATCAAAATCCTATCAATATACTTAAATTTTGTTTCCCTTATTGGAATCCAATTCATAGTCATTATCTTTGTGACTTAAATCATAACCATATTATGACTCAGCTTTCAGAACAAGAACTTGTACGTCGCGAGAAACTCACAAAACTCCGCGCTTTAGGGATCAACCCTTACCCAGCAGATTTGTTTCCAGTTACCCACACCACAAACAACATAAAAACGAATTTTAAAGAAGGCCTGAATGTAGTTGTTGCTGGTCGTTTGATGCGTAAAAAAGTTCAAGGAAAAGCTGCATTTACCGAACTTCAAGATAGTGAAGGCCGCATCCAAGTTTATTTTAACCGCGACGAAATTTGTCCAGACGAAGACAAAACAGCCTACAATGAAATTTTTAAAAAACTTCTTGATTTAGGAGACTTTATTGGAGTCGAAGGCGAATTATTTAATACCCAAGTCGGTGAGAAAACGATATTGGTCAAAAAATTTAAACTATTAAGCAAAGCTCTCAAACCGCTACCGCTACCAAAAACGGATGCTGAAGGCAATACATATGACGAATTCAACGATCCTGAAATGCGCTATCGTCAACGATATGCAGACCTAGCAGTGAACCCCCATGTTAAAGAAGTATTTGTAAAACGTACAAAGTTGTTCAATGCCATGCGTGAATTTTTCAATGGAGCAGGCTATTTTGAAGTTGAAACACCTGTTTTGCAGCCCATAGCAGGAGGAGCAGCCGCTCGGCCATTTGTAACGCACCACAACAGCTTAGACATCCCTTTGTACATGCGTATTGCAAATGAACTTTACCTAAAACGACTTATTGTTGGGGGGTTTGACGGCGTTTATGAATTTTCAAAAAACTTCAGAAATGAAGGAATGGATCGTACACACAATCCTGAGTTCACAGCCATGGAAATCTACGTTGCTTACAAAGACTACAACTGGATGATGGCATTTTGCGAACAACTTTTGGAGCATTGTGCCATCGCCGTAAATGGTACTACAAAAGCCACATTTGGAGGTCATGAAATAGACTTTAAAGCACCTTATGCCCGGGTGACCATGACGGATGCTATCAAAGAATTTACAGGATTTGATATCACAGGAAAATCCGAAGAAGAACTTAGAGCTGCTGCCATTGAAATGGGAATTGATGTTGATAAAAGTATGGGTAAAGGGAAGCTTATTGATGAAATTTTTGGTGAAAAATGTGAAGGCAATTATATACAACCGACCTACATCACAGATTATCCAAAAGAAATGAGCCCTTTGTGTAAAGAGCACCGCAATAACGCAGACTTAACAGAACGCTTTGAGCTGATGGTTTGCGGAAAAGAAATTGCAAATGCTTATTCAGAATTAAATGATCCTATAGATCAAAGGGAGCGTTTTGAGGCGCAACTTAAACTTGCCGATCGTGGGGATGATGAAGCTACTCAATTTATAGACGAAGACTTCCTTCGTGCACTTGAATACGGAATGCCACCAACATCTGGAATGGGAATAGGAATGGATAGATTGATCATGTTTTTAACCAACAATGCTTCCATACAAGAAGTGTTGTTTTTTCCGCAAATGAAACCTGAAAAGAAAGCAATAGAGTTGAGCGAAAACGAAAAAGTGATTTTTGAACTTCTCAAAAAACAAAGCCCACTAGTATTATCTGATTTAAAAACACAATCCGGACTCAGTAACAAAGGGTGGGATAAAGGCATGAAGGGCCTTACAAAACAAGGGTTGGCAAAAGTATTTAAGACAGATGACCAACTAATGGTAGCTGCCAAAACTTAGTTAACTTTTTCATTAATTCTCAAGTTAATTTAAATTTACAGCTGTTATTTAGTACATTGGGTGGATAAATTAATTTAAATTTAAGTAATTATGATATTCTTCAAAAAAATCAGCATACTGCTACTTACTGTTTTTTTGGTAAATTCTTGCGCCATAAGCATCAAGACAACTTCTTCAAAAAAAAGTAAAGCCCCAGCAGTTGAAAAGCCAAAACCTAAAAAAGGAGACCTAAAACCTTACGACGAGATCATTACGGAAGATGCTGTTTCTGATTCTGGTTTGTTTACAGTTCATAAAATAGATGCTGATTTTTTCTACGAAATTCCTGACTCATTATTTGACAAAGAGATGCTGATGGTAACGCGAATCTCAAAAACGGCCTCAGGAATTGGGTTTGGAGGCGGAAAACAAAATACTCAAGTTTTAAGATGGCAAAAAAAGGACAAAAAAGTACTATTGCGTGTGGTTTCTTACGAAGTATTCGCAGCAGATTCACTGCCTGTGCACCAGGCGGTAGTCAATTCAAACTTTGAGCCTGTTTTGTATACCTTTCCTGTCGAAACAATAAGCAAAGATTCAACTGCCACAGTAATCAATGTGACGGAATTATTTGATAAGGATGTTAAAGCACTAGGCTTGCCTAGTTTCCGTAGAAAGCAGTACAAAGTTACACGCTTAGAGAGTAACAAATCCTTTATTGAAAGTATTAAGAGTTACCCCAAAAACATTGAAGCCCGACATGTTAAAACATATGCAGCCTCAAATGCTCCCTCAAACTCAAGCACTGGAGCGATTTCAATCGAAATTAACAATTCTATGATTTTGTTACCTGAAAACCCCATGAAACGGCGTTATTTTGATGAGCGTGTTGGTTGGTTTACCAGAGGACAAGTCGACTATGGATTGGAAGATCAGCGCAGTCGTGAGCTAACTTACTTGGATCGTTGGAGGCTCGAGGTCAAAGACGAAGACATTCAAAAATTTAAAGCAGGAGAATTAGTTGAGCCAAAAAAACAAATTGTTTATTATATAGATCGAGCTACTCCAAAAAAATGGCGTAAATACATTAAACAAGGCATTGAAGACTGGCAGGTTGCGTTTGAAGCAGCGGGATTTAAAAATGCAATTATAGCAGCTGACCCCCCTTCTGTTGAAGAAGATCCTGAATGGAGCCCAGAAGACGTACGCTACTCCGTAGTGCGCTACTTAGCTTCACCGATCCCAAATGCTAACGGCCCACATGTTAGCGATCCAAGAACAGGAGAGATTTTGGAAAGTGACATCAATTGGTATCATAATGTAATGACCTTACTAAGAGGTTGGTTTTTTGTCCAAACAGCAGCCATCAATCCTGATGCTCGTGGGGCAGAATTTGAGGACGAAGTAATGGGTAGATTAATTCGTTTTGTCTCTGCTCATGAGGTAGGCCACACCCTTGGATTACCACATAATATGGGAAGTAGTTGTGCTTATAAAGTTGAAGATTTAAGAAGTGCCTCTTTCACTCAAAAATACGGAACAGCACCATCAATTATGGATTATGCACGTTTTAATTATGTCGCTCAGCCAGAAGATAAAGGGGTTGCATTAATGCCAAATATTGGAGTTTATGACAAGTATGCTATCGCGTGGGGGTACAAACCTATTTTAGACAAAACTGCAGAAGAGGAAAAGGAAACACTCAACGGCTGGATTACAACCCATGCTGGTGATCCGATGTATCGTTTTGGTCACCAACAAGTTGGTGATGTGGTCGATCCCAGTTCTCAAACTGAGGACCTTGGCGATGATGCTGTACTAGCTAGTACATATGGCATCAAAAACCTGCAGCGCATTGTTCCTAATTTAATTGAATGGACCACAAAAGATGGCGAGACCTACGACGATTTAGCGGAGATGTACGGACAACTCCTCTCTCAATTTAATCGTTATATGGGGCATGTTGCTAATAATGTTGGTGGGGTTTACGAGCACTATAAAACCGCCGATCAAGAGGGCGCCGTGTACACGCATGTAGCAAAGGAAAAGCAAGCTGAAGCAATGGCATTTTTAGATAAAGAATTGTTTCAAACACCTGTCTGGCTTTTAGACAAATCTATTTTTGAACGCATCGAATACTCTGGATCTGTAGAACGAATTCGATCATTGCAAGAACGCACCCTTAAAAACCTTTTGAGCTTAGGCAAAATGGCGCGGCTTATTGAGAATCAAACCCTAAATGGGTCGGATGCCTTTTTAGTGAGCGACCTTACAAAAACTTTACGAAATAGTATCTGGAGTGAACTTAAAAAAGGAACCGAAATTGACACTTACAGACGTCAGTTACAACGAGCACACATCGAACGTTTGGCCTACCTTATGACTGCAGAAAATCAAAGTAAGAGACGCGGTAGCGACTATATTAAATCAACCGCTGTTAATACTAATCAATCAGATATTAGAGCAGTTGTTCGGGCAGAATTAAGTACCTTGAAAAGTATGGTCCGTCGAGGGTTAAACAGAACTTCTAACACAATGTCTAGAATTCACCTTAAGGATATTTTAGAAAGAATTGAGGCTATTTTAGACCCAAAATAATTTATTGAAAACAAATTAACAACAACTATTATGAAAAAAATAATAAGCATTTTTCTACTTCTATTTAGTGCTTTTATAATAGCCCAGCCACCACATCAACAGAGCGCTCCGGAAAAACGAATGGAGCGAATGAATA
The DNA here is from genome assembly GCA_027593245.1 of Bacteroidota bacterium. Lineage (GTDB taxonomy): Bacteria > Bacteroidota > Bacteroidia > Flavobacteriales > Flavobacteriaceae > UBA3537. The sequence goes on from JAQCJC010000019.1 coordinate 10,995, forward strand.
AATTAACAGCAGAACAACAAGCCAAACTTTGGTCCAAAAAAATGACCCTAGAATTAGACCTAAACGACACCCAAGAGCAACAGGTATACGCTTTGGCACTAAACAAGGCAAACACGCATAAAAAACGTAGAGCGAACAGACCAAAAGAACGTCCAAACAGCGAAGAAATGTATCAAATGCAAGTAGATCTTTTGGAAGAAAAAATCGCGATGAAAAAGGCTATGAAATCGATTTTAACCCCAGAACAATATGGTCTTTGGGAGAAGTCCCAAAAGAAAAAAGAGCTTATGAAAAAGAAACATTTGAAAGGGAAGAAAAAAACAGAAAAATAAGTACTAAATTATATAAATCACCTTTTTACAAGCAACAAAAATCCAAACTTAGGTTTGGATTTTTGTTATTCTAATTTGAGATTTTTTGCGAATTTATTGTGTATCCAAAGTATCCCTAAACCAAAAGCAATTGAAGCAAAAATCAGAATGTTATTCAAAACACCTTCGACCGAAAAAGACATTCGAATAAGAATGGTAGAAATAATAAAGCCTGAATTTCTAATCACTTTATGAAATTGATCCGTGTAGAAAAAAGACACCAAGAGCAATAATACATCAACTATAATAAGAACCGCAAAAAACTCATCAAAAAACAGGCTGTTAACATCCTTTAAGGCTGTAGAAAGATTTTCGGGTGAAGCATCCATCAACCAACGTCCAAAAGTCAAAATACCAATGAAAACAAAAATTGGTATAAGCATGGACGCCATTATTTTTTTGATCTTTATAAACTGCTTGATTTGTGGAACATCTACATGAGTCTTCAAATTATTTTCTAAATTTTCTCTGAGATAAGAAAACACGTAAATCATGAAAAACAGAATCAGGGCTGTAATGATATCATAAGTAAAGGCAATATCATTTTTAATATCAAACCAATTAGATGATAATTCAAGATTTGATAAATCTTTAAAAATTCTCCTAATGACAATTAAAGTAATAATTTCATATTGCTTGGTAATATAGGTTGTGATTGATCTAGGGAGGTAAAAAATCAACAAGTATACTTCGTAAATCAATATAAATGAGAAAGGTGTATAAATAGCTGCAATTGGGTTGTCGAAAAAATTAGAATCTTCAAAAATATTTAAAAGATCGTAGCGCTTGAGGTATATTAAAGCCAAATGAAGCAAGAAGCTCAACATGGCAATCATCAAAATACTCTTCTCAATTTTTAATTTTACCTTTTCTGAAAGTGCAACATTATAAAGCTTTTCGTACGATAATAAATTGGCCATAATACATTGGTTTTTGCCTAATTAAAAGAACCTCTTGAGTGTAAATTTACAAAAAAAAAGTTAGATGTGAATTTTGAGTGCCTGAGGTCAATTTTTATTAACTTACAGGCTGCTAATAATTTTAGCATTTAATACTTTTAATGGAATTAATTGATTTGTTAGGTTATTGTGCAGCTCTTTTGATTGGACTTATCCTTGGGCTTATTGGTGGTGGTGGTTCTATTTTAGCTGTACCCGTTTTGGCCTATCTTTTTTTGCTTGATGAAAAATTGGCAACGGGATACTCTTTATTTATAGTAGGGTGTAGTGCTTTCGTTGGTGGAATAAAACAAGTTCAAAAAGGGAATGTAGATTTTAAAACTGCCCTTATTTTCGGCATCCCAGCTATCTTAAGTGTTATATTTGTTCGGTCTACGCTTATTCCAATTATACCGGATGAAATATTCAGTATTTATGGAATTACGATTACTCGCCGTATGGGTATGTTTGGGTTATTTGCATTAATTATGATTCCTGCAGCATTAGCAATGTTGAACCCTTTATCGACCTCTCTTAATACCAATAAAACTGAGCAAGTGAACTACAATTATATGATTATGCCCCTTCAGGGCGCAGTAATTGGAATGCTTACTGGAATTGTAGGTGCAGGTGGGGGGTTTTTAATTATTCCAACTCTAGTTATTATTACTAGAATTGATATTAAAACAGCAATTGGAACATCGCTGGTTATTGTTACCTTGCAATCATTGATTGGGTTTTTCTTAGGAGATGCGCAAAGCATGTCTATTGATTGGGGCTTCTTATTGGTGTTTACTTCCATAGCAGTTGTTGGTATTTTTATTGGCTCTTACCTCAATCATAAAATAAATGAACAAAAACTACGTAAAGGATTTGGATATTTTATTTTACTAATGGCTGTATTAATTTTTTACATAGAATTTTTATAGGTTTATATCTGAGTCTATTTAAAATAAGTTATTTTTAAAAGGCAAAATTTATTTTTATGGAATTTATCAATCAACCATGTACATGGTATCTTTCTAGGGGCGCTATTAGGCACTTTCTTGTATGGGTTGTTAAGATCTAAATTACGGCATTAGTGTAAAACTAATCAAAACACTACTTTGCTAGCTGCTGTCTTGCTCGTCAGCATAATTATTTTTGAAAATTTGGGTCATTCAATTTTATCTTTCATGCAAATAAATCAAATAGATTACATGACGTGAAGCTGAAACAACTTTACAAAATTTAGTAAAAGTTTGAAAAAGTTGCTTACTTATACCCGATTGGTTGCATCGCAAGCTTAGGGGCTCTGTCAACAGTATACAAACCCCAGTGCTTTTCTGGTTCGTTGGGGTCATTTGAACCTTTCCAAGGTTCGTCAAAAGCTTCAAAAACAAAAGTGAGAATGGTTTCTGATTTACTCCAATGGGAAAGTGCTTTGTAATAAATTTTTTGTACCTCGTTATTGACATTTTCAACTGGTATTCCATAACCGTTAGACTGTGTAGCCCATCCCGCTTCAGTTATAACAATCAACTTATTGGGATATTTCTTGGCAACGGCATCATAATTTTGCTTGGTAAATTCCATACCCTCATATATTGTTTTGTGTTCCCAAACTGGGTAGGTATGCATTGAAATAAAGTCAACCTCATTAGCTAATGGCTCAAGTTTATCCAACCACGGAACGTAATTTTCACAAAAGGTAACGGGTTGCGTTGCCTGAGCTCTGACGTATTTTACATAAGATACTACAGCATCCACTGAGACCAAATGATCGGTCCAATCTACACAGGCCTCATTCCCAACAGAAAGAGAAAAAATAATGTCCGGATATTGATTTGCAAAACCAATGAGCAGATCCATTCGCTTTAAATTCCTGTTTTTGTTAGTTAACAATTCATCGGGATTATAGTTGCCACCCCATGGACAGTTTGGATTGTTTTCTTCGGCTTCTATATAAGCTCCAAGCATGACCTTCAAAGTCATATTTTCGTTTTTTATGACTTCTAAAACTGTTTTCGAATGTGCGTCACAGCTATATAGCCTAATGTATTGCCATTGTTCTTCAATGATTGTTAAATCCTCTTTAACTTCTTCATATGAAGGGTAAATATGTCCAGGACGCTGACCATTCCTATATCCTGAATAGCAAACCGCTAAGCCCTTTTTTACCCCAAAAAACGATGTATAATCCATAAACTAAATATAAGAAAAAGAACTTAAAATTTCAAATTTTCGTCTTTGTCCCAAAGCCCCCAAAAAGCACCAACATCTCCTTCAGAACCTACTTTCCATGACTCATCGAATGATGAGAAATAAAACATTTCTATATCATCTTGTTTAGACCAATTCTGTGCATTGATAAAATAACGCAAGGCATTTTCATAAGAAGGATGCGCCCCTTCCAAAGATGCCCCTTCGCTTGGCCAGCCTGTTTCAGTGATAATTACTTTTTTACCCAGACCAGCTGCTTGCGCTTGATAAAACATTTGCTTCATATAGACCAATGAATATTCTAGGCTGCAGCCTTCCCAGTAGGGATAACAATTGGCTAAAATAACATCACAAACCTCCGTGATTCTTGGCCGATCGGAAAATTCGTAATATGCATCTACATAGCCTACTGGAATTTCTGGAATGGCTCGCTTAACCCGCTTTATAAATGAAATCAATTCATCCTCTTCTAAATCTCCACGATACATTACCTCATTTCCTACAGCGGCGACATCAACAAAACCAGCTTCACTTAGTGTAATTAGCCCCTGTATTTCTTCTTCATTCACTTGCGCATCATCACCCAACCAAGCGCCGACTAAGGTTTTCAATCCGTATTCTTTGGCCAACCTAGGAATTTGCTCATTCCCCTCTGTGCAAGAAAAGGTGCGGATCCATTTGGTATAGGGTGCTATGATTTCTAGTTTTCTTCTAATTTGAGCTTCAGAGATTGGATCTCCTGGTTCCTGACCCTCTTCATATGGGCTAAAACAAAGTCCATGCATTCCGTCTTCTAAAACAGATTGACTCATTTTCTGAAGTTCTTTCTTAGCCAATAAATTAGTGTCTAATCCTAAAAGTGATCTGTATTTTTCTTTTCTATATGACATTATTCAGTACTTGTTTGGGTTTTTCTTTTAGTTAATATTTCTTTGATTTCATTGGCTTTTTCTTCAGTGATGCTGTAATTCCACATTATGAACATTGCTATGATGGTTCCGCCCATTGGAAAAAAACAAAAGAAAGCGTGTAGCCCATCAACAGCAGCCTGTTGATCCTGAGTGGTAATATCTGGACTAAATCCAACAACAGTTATAATTACACCACTGAGCGCTCCAGCTATTCCAAAACCAACTTTGACCATCCACCAATAGATTGCACCAAAAATTCCTTCTCTACGTTTACCCGTATTTATTTCATCAATATCAATAACATCTGCAGTCATAGACATCATGATCATAAATAAACTTCCTATTCCAAACGAAAAGAAAGGCAATGCAATTATATACATCCATGGCTTTCCTGGGATGAATAAAAAGTATAACATCACATAACCAATTAGTGAAATAGATTGTGACAGCATAAAAGCTCTTTTCTTACCCATTTTTTTTGACATCCATGCAACTGTAGGAATTACGATAAAGGTGGTTCCTAAAGCGCCTAAACATCCAAACATAGACACCCATACTCCACTGGCTCCAGCATCGCCGTTAAACAATTTATAGACAATAACAAAAAATGTTAGTGCTGCAACAGTGTTAAAAGCATTAAAAATCAAAAAAGTTGCGCCACATAATCTTCTGAAATCTTTAATCTTGAAGGCTTCTGAAAAACTTTCAAATATCTTTTTTAGGCTATTGCCAATATTAGCAAAATTCAAAGGTTCATAATCCTCATTCAAAGTTGACTTGCTTTCGATAAAAACAGCAGGAATTATGGCAAAGATTGCACAAGGAATGGCCACCCAAATAGCTAATTCTCGTACGGCAATATCTGCTGATGGGAACCAGTTTTCGTCGTACATAATGATCCAAAACAAAGGGGCAATTACCCAAGCCCATTGGCCAATCCACTGCGAGATAGCCATAATATTAGTTCGCTCGTGAAAATCATCACTCATCTCGTAACCCATAGCAACATAAGGAACGCTAAAAATAGTCAATCCCAAATAAAAGACGAGAGACCATAAAAAGAAATACCAAAAGTTGTATTCTACCCCGTCAGCCTTGTACAGCTGCCACATAAAGATGTATGCAAGCCCCATAAGAATTCCGCCAATAAAAACATATTGTCGACGTCTTCCCCATTTGGACTTTGTATTGTCAGAGATGAACCCCATTATAGGATCAAGGAAAGCGTCAAAAATTCTTGGGAAAAGAAAAACTAAAGACCACAACCAACCGGAAAAACCCAAGTCCTCTACAAGAACGACCATAAATATTCCCAAGATGGCTGGAAACATTTGATTAGCCAACATACCAAAACCAAAAGCGATCTTTTGGCCTAGCGGTACTTTGTTGGTATTCATAAAATTACTCATATTTTTTTGTTTGTTAGTTAGTAATCAAAATTGTTTGAATTGCTTGAGGACTAATCGAAATTTGTGTGGTGGAAGTTGACGTTTTTAATTCAAAATATTTTTGCTCAATCCCTTCATTAAAAACCACTACAGCTACAGAGTTGTCAGGGTTTTTGGCTGCGGTAACCATCAAGTCTTTGTCGCTTGAATCTACCCCTATTACTTCTGCTCCTGGGCGTATATATTTACTGAAATGGGCCATAATGTAATACAATGGAGTGTAGTACACCTCATCGGCCTCTGGATCAACGATGATAGGAGCAGCACACCAATTCTTGAACCAATTTGGCCCTCCTTGACGATCCAAAACCATATTCCAATCGACCCAGCCATCTACCCAGTTGTTGAGGCACCCAATTATATCTCGTGCATAACGATTTGCAGGGGCATATTTGGGATGAAGGTATTTTTTGTTATCCTCACGCCAGTCATAGCCCCAATCTGTTGCTTTTTTCTCCCAATACCAATTATCATCTTTCCAAGCAGGAACTTCAGAATCCACACAAGCTTCAGTTTGTATCAAATATTTGTTTGGTGCTTTTTCGTGCGCGTACTGAAGTGCCTCAGGAAAAAAGTCATAGGTGCTTTCATACCAATGGATTGCTGTTCCATCAAAATATTTTGAGGACGCTTCATCTTTGTACATCACATCCACCCATTCTTTGATCCCCTCACGATTTTGATCATATCCAAGAATAATCAAATCCCCTTTACCGTCAGCTTCTAATTTTGGCCCTAGAAAATTTTGAACAAAATCCGTCATTTCTTCTGGGGTAAAATGCATACTTTCCCAGTTATTGCCATTTCCGTGTGGTTCATTTTCTACCGTAAAGCCCCAAATATCAATACCCTCAGCCTTGTAGGCATCTACATATTTAGAGAAAAATAAGGCCCAGGTATTGTAATACTCTGGCAGTAATTTACCGCCTACCCAATCGTTATTGTCTTTCATCCAAGGGGCAGCAGTCCATGGTGAGGCAAATAATCTAAATCCATCTTCAGAAGTTGCTAATGCGCCTTTAATCATTGGAATCAAATCGAGTTGATCTTCTTGCACAGAAAAATGCTCTAAATTTTTATCTCTAGCAACTGGGGAATATGAATAATTTGACAAGGAAAAATCACACGAATTCATGTGTGTCCGCGTCAGTGAATAATTTGCCCCTTTTCGACTAAAGTATGCTTCTAAGATAGCGGTCCTATTTTCTTGACTCATTCGATTCAGTAAGTGCGCTGATGCTTCTGTAAAAGCACCTCCAAAGCCCGAAATCGTTTGAAATTTTTGATCAAAATTTAGTTTTATTGAAGAAGTAGAAGATCCTAATTCAAAATCCGTGCGCTCCGTCAGTTGGTTTCCGCTCTTTGACGTTTCAATAACAGTAATATTTTCCTTAGTAGAGTTCATACAAGCGTTCATTGTAATTAAAAAAAATAATAAAAAGGCAATTTTGAATTTCATAAGTGTTTTAGCTTTATTTAGAAGGCAATGAAAAGTTGACAAAACGTTCTTTAATGACCTCAAAGGTTTCTTTTTTAGTTCGGTTAATGTCGACAATACCCCAGTATTCTTCGTTGGGTGCGCCGTCGTAGGGTACTCCGCTGCTGTTAGGCGCCCAGCCTCCTATATCTTGTTGATTTGGATTCCCCGCTTTCCATAAACCATCTGTAAACGAAAAAATAAAAATCCCAGACGCAACATCAGAGCGGTCTAAGACGGCATCGATTATCTTTGCATTGGCTACAGCTTGTGCTCGTTGGTTCTCGCCTTGTTCGAAACCTGCTTTTGATATTTTCATATAACTATCAGCTCCTGCTTCAGAAAGGTAAACTGGTTTATCGCTCACTGTTTGCCATTCTTTAAATACAGATTGAGGTTGATCCCAACGGTAAACATTTAAACCCCATATATCAATATTAGGATTAGACGCAAGGGCTTGCTTGTCTGGCATATCCCCATGAGCTGTGGCCACTGGATGATTTGGATCAATATCGTGAATTTGGTCAGTGGCTTGACTTAAAGCATTGTACCAATTTTGAATATCTCCACCAAACCACTCCGGATGGTAATTGTATTCGTTTCCAAGTTCCCAGATTAAAATAGAATTGTGGTCTTTGTACTTCATGATGTAATCTAAAAAAGTACCTGATAAAATATCATAAACACCATTTTGATTGTAGCCAAAGCTGACGATGAGTTTTAAACCAGCAGCATCAATTTTATCTAATACTTCTATATCATCAATGGGCGCATAGACACGAATAGTATTTATTCCAGCTTCGCTTATAAGCTCTAAATCTTGATCGATTGTACTGAAATTACGCTCGGTTTCACCTCTTAAAACAGGATGATAACAGACCCCTTTCATGAAGTAGGGGGTGTTATCAACTATAAGTTGACGCCCTGAAACCTCTACAACATTGTCCTCTGTAGGCACTAAATACAAAGTGAACGAAAATAATAAAACCGAAAACAGACTTAAGAATTTCATAATATTAGTTCATCTTTAGATCTAAAGCTAGTTTTGGCGGAAAAATATCCTTCAATAAATCACTTTTATTTCCTTGGTAGGTTTTCTTAATAAATTTTCCATCTCTCGAAAGCCCTTTAAAAACACCTTTATCTACTAAGGGCCATAGTGCATATTTAGCCTGGCCGTCGGTGGTAAAAAGACCAAAACAATTTTCTGAACCATTAGGGTGATTAGCGTCTTTCCACGGTTCATCAAAGGCCTCAAAATAGAAGCATGCTATATTGTTCTCATTGGTCCATTCGCGCATTAATTTATAGTACAATGCTTGTTTGTACTCATCCGCAGCTCGTGAGCCATTTGCACCATAAAGCCCTTGAGAAGTTGTAGCCCAGCCTGTCTCTCCAATATGGATTGGTTTTTCTATTCCTAACGAATTGACATAATTCTTTACACTTTGGTATTGTTGTACAGCATAGGACTTTGCACGCTGCATGGCGTTTTCTATTATTTCAGTTTCAGAAAGTGCAGCTTCATCTTCTGGAGTCAGCCAAAAACTTGAATTATAATGCGTGTCGTGAAAGGGATACGTGTGTACAGATATGTAATCCACAGCAGATACAAGTTGTTCTAAATCTTGATTGTGGTAATCTGGGCTTCCACCTCCCCATGAAGCAAAATTATCTGAACTGGTGATCCAGACTGCTTTTGAAAGATGACCTTGTGCCTTTTGGTTTTGTAAATAATTAACCCATTTTAAGACCACTTCTGGCTTTACAAAATATGGTGTCGCCCAATGTACCATGGCTTCATTCCCAACCGCAATAATTTTTACAATTTCAGGGTACTGATTCGCAAGAGCTATTGCTTTCTTGATTTCAGAAGCATTATTTTCTTCGTCCTCCAGCTCATGGTTTGGAGGAAGGTCAGTCCAGGCATTAGCACAATCTATCCAAGCTCCTAACATGACATACATTTCAAAGTCGGCATGCTTAGATCTTAATTCTTTAATGGCCTTGAGGATATTGGAGGCGTGTGGATATTGCAAATTATAGGTTCTCAATGTTCTAATACCCATGGAATGCATAATCATCAGGTCTTCCTTGAGAGCCTCAACAGATGGTTGAATTTCTCTTGAAGACATACGATAACCACCATAAGATATTGCTAAGAACTCTGGGTTCCCAAGAATTTGCTCCGCTGTTTTGTTGTTGTGATTCAAATTTTTTTTTGTTGTTATTTTGCATGAAATACTAAAAAGACAAATACAGATAAAAGCAATCTTAATATATTTTTTTAAAGCGATCATTTGTTTTATTTTACACTCTACTACATTTATTTGACTACATAAACAGTCATGTTTTTTATTTTATGTGTTCGTTCAAAAACGTGCTTTGTTGTTTCAGTATCCAATGCGTTGGAATCAAAAATTTTGGTAGACCCATCAAAAAATTCAACAGATATTGAAGATTTAGTTGCTTTTTTGTAAATCACTGGAACTTGACAAACAGTAAATGCTAAACTATCTTTTTCTAGACCTATACATTGTTTTTCTTGAGCAATATCTACATATTCAAAATCCTTAGCTTGATCTATAAATTCGGATGCTTTTAAAATGCTCGAATCAAAAGCAAGAATTCCGTTAGATACACGCATTCCCAACTCTCCAAAACGACACAAAATATCTTCTTTTACTTGTCCAGTCATTCCTGGCTGTTGCGCACCCTTGCCTACAGGCGTATGAGAATAAGGGTCTGTAGGAAACGCTCCGTATAGCTCCGGAGATTTGTGCGCACCAATGCCTGCATTAATTTCAAAGTAGTGATCAAAAAGTCTTCCTACTGTTTTAGGGTCTTTTTGCTCATCTATTGCTTTTTGAGTAGCTTCAAATGCAGCTAATAATAATTTAGAAACCATGTGCCAATAGATGGACCCCAGTCCTTCATAGCCAAAGAATGTGCCTGAGCGACCAGTGAATGATTTGTGATCGAAATTAGCTTCAAAGATAGCACAGATCTTTTCGGCTTCCTCATCAGCTAGAACTGAAAATTCGTCCGGTAAGTTTGTTAATGCCTCTTTTAAATTATCAACATTATTGAAATTGCCATTGAAATGCAATCCTCCATTGCAATCTTCAGAAATCACCTGTGTATTCCCGGCTTCTACAAGTTTTTGTAAAAGAGTTGAACACTCAAATTGTTTGTTAGATATTGTGTTTTTATCTACAAAACGAGATAGCGTTTTATTGGGGTATAATATGTAACTGTACTGATCTGGTCTAAATAATTTACTCGCTTTAAGGGCATCTAAAACACTTAAACATTCTTCAGTAGAAAGGTAACCAGAACTCAATACTGCTACCTGACCTTCTAACATTTCTGGCAAATAGGATACCGATACAGATTCATGGTTTTCAACTGTCATCAAATTGTATGCATGATAAAGGTTATCCGCTCTTTTATTGGCCTGAATAGAATGCTCTAAATGCGCTAATGCATTGGAAATAAATGACCTTATTTTTTCTAAATCAACTGTATCTTTCTCTCCGCTAAAGCTATTGTTGTAAATAGTAGAGCGGTACTGGCTACCAGCTTTGCCAAGACCATCTAAAACAATTTTTCGGTCTTTGTCTGAAATAGGCCCAGAAAGAAGATGTTCGTTGTTTTTGAGTGTTTGAGCAACCTGATCGAAAAATTCAATCAACTCTACTGAGACCTCAACATCTTTGGTTGTCGTTGTTTTTAAGGTAGTGTCAAAAAATTTCAAAAAGCGGCGTAAATAGTAAAGGGTTACCATTGAAACTCCATTACCAACTAATGCATTATTTGCGTCGTTCCACTCAGGTCGTTGGGTATTCATCCAAATTCCAGCTTCAGGAATAAAGTTGGATATTTTAGCCAATACTGTAGCTAAAATTTTCTCAATGAAATTGACTTTGTAGATGAATATATTTTTGTCGCGCAAAAGTGCACCATCTACTCCAATTTCGTTACGTTTCAATTGAATTTTTGCTTCTGCTTCGTGATCAAAATCTATAGTATTTTTTGGATCTTTAAGAATTTGCTCGTAGGGCTTTATTCGATAAGGCACGTTGGCATAAACAAATAAATCTTTAGAAAAATAACTCTCTAATTTATTTGGATAGTAGGTTTCAATAAATTCTAAAAACTTGAGCAGATAAATAATTTGATGATCTCCCCAATAGCCAATATATGACCAAGGGTTATCTGGCTCGATGGTTTCCCAGTCAAATCCATCTTTTGTGACACGGTAGGGATTGTAGCCATCAAAAGTTGTGGCATTCAAAAATTTATGAATCATCCCTTCAATAAATTCAGGATATGAATGTACAAGTGCTTCCCAATTTTGGAAGATATCACGCCAATTGCCTTGATAATCCAAGATTTTTGATCCATCTTCATTTCGTGTGTTGATCGAAAACTTGTTCCAAGGTCGACTAGGGTCGCCATGACGACGACTAAACTTCAATGGCAAATACTCATAGCAAAGTCGTTTAAAGTTTTGGTCATCATCGGCCTTAGCTATTGATTTCAAATGAGTTAAGTCAAACGTATCAGGAAGTGCGTTTAATAGTTCTGATTTTTTGAAATAGACCTTGTGGTTGGCGTTTTCTATGTACGCATTAAAATCTTTTTTTTCTATGCTGTAATTGTCATCAAAAATACCTCCACGCATAATATTGAACATGGTATTGGCAAAATGCCTTGTATTTCTTACACGATCAGAAGTGAGTTGAAGACCATCTGAGGCGCCAACTAAAGCAATGAGTTGTTGTGTTCCTTCCTCTACTGAATCTTTTAACTCTGTAAGTAAAGCAGATTGATCTTTGATGCGTTCTTTTATTTGAACAATGTCATTAATTGTCTGATTAACATTAGCAACTAAAGTCCATTGTTCTTGGGCATTCTCTTCAAGAGTAAGGTCAGCTGTAAGAAGATATGCTCCGCGCTCGGCTTTTATATCTACTTCTTCAGTAATTGTCTTTCCTCTGCGGAAATCATTGACTTGAGTAGATGAAATAAGTTTTTTAGAATCATTTAAACCAAGAGACCAAACCACATTGGCTTTTAATGCTTCACTAGGCTCAGCTTTATCAACGATAATGGCACTTAATGAATAAATCCCCAAACCTGAGTCCGTTTCTAGTTCACATTTCTTGTACGCATCTACTAGATTACTTGTACTGTTTTGCAGTGCATCTTCAACACCATGAGGTAAAATATTTTGTATTCCATCCAAAAGACGAATATCAACAGCTGTATTGGCTAAATTTTTTAATGTCGATTGACGAATAAAACCATAGTCGTCACTTGAATTCCATTCGTAGGAAAAAGAAAGTTGAAGATCGTGATTGATTTCTTCAAAAATAACCTTGTTGCCATAAGCATTTTTGTACAAATTCCTTGAAACTTCATACACCCCATCTTGACGGTTAGATAAGGGTTCCCATAAAAAATTCTTTTCACCTTTACGAACAATAAAAATAGACTTACTTCCCGTATGCTCACTCGACTCGGTAATTTTATCATCTGTGTAGTAAGGAAAAAGTGCGTAATTACTGTTCTTTCGTCCTGCAGAAAGTCCTCCGGTACTCGAGATAAACATCCAGTGGTCAGAATTACTTACGATGCTCATAAAAAACGGGCGCATTTTGTTGAAGTTTGTGATCTTATAAAATGCCTCTTCATTGATAGTCACTTCGTCACCGGAAAGATTCTGATTTGAAAAACAGGCAGGGTTTTTTCCTATGTATATATTGTTGTCTAAATCCATTTAAATTTATCAATAATAGTATTTTGGTTGATTGTATTTAATTCAAAAAAAATGTGCTTTTATACAGTAAAAACACTTCGACAAAATAGGGCTATTTTTCAGTTTGAAATAAAAATCAAACACTACAATTAGTATACAGATTGATTTTGTTAAAAAAAGAGCATTAGGATACTAAAACTCATTTTTAATCAATAAAAAATAAAAAAAGATTATAATATGTGAGTTATTGATGAGTTTTAGACCATAAAAACTGCTCATTTTACCACAACATAATTGTTGTGATTTTATAATATATTAAAAAAAGGGAACTGTGATTAATTGTTAATAAACAAGTGTTAAGCTCTATCTGATGACTAAAAAAAACAGCCTATAGCAAAGCTATGGGCTGTTTGAATTATTAGGTGATATATATTCGAAACTCTATAAATTATGGAGTCACGCATGGTGAACTTAGTTCGGGTAAAAAAGTCCACAGTTGAGTACTATTACCCCACGCAGACATACTTTCTCTTAGTTTAGCGTTGTCCGTATTAAATTGATCTTCTCCATTTACTTCATTATAAGCAGCAACTACCTTAGACCACTCTTCCGAACCATCCAAATCCATCTCAGCGTGATTTTCGTGAGCAAATCCGACAAGCACATTTAACCCTCTATTACCAGCAAAAACGGTCCATACACCCATATCCAGTTGAGCTTCTGATTTGACGACTGCGTCATATACCCGTTTGCGAAATGTCCAAAAATCATCTGATTTTGCAGGATCAATATTATATAAAATAACTTGGCGCAATGGCTTTTGACAAAGATCTGTTACTTCATGAGATACCTCTTTGTTATAGTACCAAACTTGAGGAAGATCATTGGTTACATGTGGCGCCACGGTTTCATTCCACATTTGGTATTCCTCTGGACTTCCATCCTGATCAAAAGCTGCCATATCCTGTTCTATACGAGCTCTAAACAACTGCCCAGCCCTAGGACCTGTTTCTATATAAAAAGTATAATGCGCTCCTTGTTCAGCAGATTGATTGTATTTCTGAGTTTTTGCTTTTATGGCTTCATAGACTTGTTCTCCTTTGTCTTCATCGACTTTGATATAACGTGATTTTGCAACTTGTGCAGAAAGATTTGCTCCCGCAAATACTAGTAATACTAAAATTAGTTTCTTCATTTTTTTTTATAAATTGGTTAATAATATCAAATATAATAAAAATTGATTGCGTTTTAAAATTAATATTTTAAT
>JAQCJC010000107.1 GCA_027593245.1 Bacteroidota bacterium
TTTTATATTTTCCTGACTTTATTTGAATACCAATACCAGGACCAGTAGCATACCATCCCCACTCTGGTCTTTTGCATGATTCAACTAAATTAACCGGCTCTGACCATGTCAATCCATCATCATCAGAATAACACATATACGGATGACGTTGATATTTCCCATTAATAATATTATCATCTTTCATTTCTCCATGCCCCCATGACATCACAAGGACTATTCTTCCAGTCGTCTGATCTATTACCGGACATGGATTACCACAGGTATTTGCCTCATCATTCCAAACTACTGCTGTTTTACTCCATGTTTTGCCATTATCGGTGGAACGCTTTACTATCATATCAATATCCCCACCGTCTCCTTCCCCCTCTCGTCCCTCTGCAAAAGCAAGTACTGTGCCTTTGGTGGTTACTATTAGGGAGGGTATCCGATAGGTATTGTAGTTGCCCTTACCTCTTTGATACAGAGTTGTCATTTCTATATTAATTAAATTACTGGGTGCTGTTTTACCAAATACGTTTGATGGAATGATCGTTGGAAGAATCATTGCTCCTGCCGCAAAAGCGGATGATTTTTTTAAAAAATCTCTACGCGTTTTGTTTTGGTTTTTCATTTCTATTTATTTTTTTTAATGATTCATAATTAAAATTTAATATTGGATTTTAGCAGACGATTCCTTTTCGGTATTCAAAATTATCTCTATCACAGGAATCTCAACATTTGGTTTATTTAAAGGGAGTAATAAATTAATATCCTGCTCGGCTAATTTATTATCTGACAATGGTATATATCCATAAGGTTCAGTAATCTTTATCTCAGACATGTCATGAAGAAACTGAGCATATTTTACTTTTCCCTTCATGCCTTTAATAGTTAAATTTTTCATTGGATAATCAAGTAAATGGATGTAAAGCCTATTGATTGTTGGATTGTAGGTTAGAATTGTATTATCTGGAGCTTCAAATTCATCAGGAGCTTGTGTACAACCATAGATTGATCGTTCGTTGTATTTCATCCAATCTCCAATTTTGAGTAAAGCATTTTCCGCCCTGTAATCAATTGTTCCTCTTCCGGTAGGCCCAACATTTAGTAAAACATTACCACCTTTACTTACAGACTCTATCAATAATACTAATAACATCTTGTTATCCTTCCATGTTAATTCGTCTCTATTATAGCCCCAGGACCCACTAAATGTTTGGTTTGTTTCCCAAGGAACTCTTTTCCCATCGTAAGTAGGCCATTGTTTTACCTTAAACTGTTCCGGAGTAGTATAATCCCATCCTCCGGCATACTCTATTAAATCATGCCTGTCGTTTACGATTATCTCAGGCTGAAGTTTTCGGATTAGTTTTATAAGCTCAATCGAACCCCAATCTTCTTTTCCTTTGCCATGTTCACCGGGGAAAGAAAAATCAAAAAATAGTATATCAACTTTTCCATAGTTGGTTAAAAGTTCAGTAAGCTGATTTTTTAAATATTCGCGATAGATATTCATATCGCGATCTTTGTTTAACTCTCTGTATTCTTCATCACTAATTGGGGTCGCGAGCCGGCTGCTTACAAATTTTGCTGATTGAGGATGTCTTTCATCGATTGTATATTCGGGGTGATGCCAGTCTACGAGAGAATAATAAAACCCTATTTTAAGTCCTTCGGCCCGAAATGCATCTACCCATTCTTTTAGAGCATCTTTACCATAGGGTGTATTTGTAACTTTGTAATCGGTGTATTTAGAGTCAAATAAGGTAAAGCCTTCATGATGCTTGGCCGTAATAACTGCATACTTCATTCCTGCTGCTTTAGCCAATTTAGCCCATTTCACAGGGTTGTATAGATCCGGATTGAAATTATCGAAGTATTTTTGGTAAGTCTCGTCTGTAATTCTCTCACGTTCTTTTACCCATTCACCCCTTCCTGCTAAAGAATATGTACCCCAATGTATAAACAGTCCAAAACGATCATTTGTCCACCAGGCTAGACGTTCATTTTTTTCCTGATCAGTTTCATCCCATATTTTTTTCTGTTGCGCATTTGAGCTTATAAAAGCAAGACATAACATGGAGAGAAAAATTATTTTCTTCATTTTATTTTCGTTTTATGATAGATTCAGAATATTTCAAAGTTTTATTTTAACCTTTTATGTAAATACTACTTATTGTGAAATACTAGTTTGTCGGAATATTGGATAGCTGAATAAATGACAGCTTCCACTTTCGGATTTGGATTTAACCACTTCAATGTTACAGTATGGTCGCCTTTAGGTAATTCTAGATCCATAAAAACTTCCCACTCAGAATCTGACAAGATAATTACTTTCACAATTTTACCATCGAGACTCACTTGAACCTCAGCTACATAAGTTTCATCCTCACAATCAATCTCCCCATTAACTACAATTCCTGTTCCATTAAATTTAATTGGTTGCAGATCATTAAGCAACGCTTCTTCATGACGATTAAATTCATTACTAAATTTAATTCTTTGGGTTGGATATATATTGGGAAAGGCCTCCTCAAGTTGAGTTGTCTGAGGCAACTGATACTTTATAGTTACCTTCTTATCATCAACTTTTCCGCCATTTTTAATAATGAGTTCCAAAGCGTGTTTAAACTAAGTTTATATGCATTATTCAATGAGGTTGTAGTATATTTAAAATCGATATCTTCAACTACTTTAAGTGGTTTCATCCAATAATCAGGTATATTATCATACCCAATAATAACGCCTAAAATGCCACCAACTGTTGCAGGATTGCAATCGGCATCCTGTCCGCAACGAGTAGCGATATCAATTGTTTTTCCAAAATCTTTGTTACCATATAGCAGGCCAATCAAACAGTATGCGGAGTTAACTGTCGCATCAATATTAAATCCTCGAAAAACACCGTCAGGACAGTGTAAATCCTGAGCCCATTCACTTCTTTCAACTTCGAACCATGTCTTCTTCCAGTCATCGGGATACTGTTTGTACCAGTTGATAACCTGTTTCATACACTTGTAGTATTTCGCCTCTTGAGGGATAGTCTTTAAAGCCTCATTAACGATGAAATCGATATCATCTGAAACAAAAGCCATTGAGTACATTGCAGCAACATATACACCCGCATACCATCCATCACCATAATTCATAATATGTCCAATTTTATCGCATATTTCGGTTGAAGTGTTGACCATACCCGGTGACATTAAACCTGCAAAATCAGCGCCTATTTGAAAGTCGATACAATCGGCATGAATATTATTCTTCCAATGTCCTGATTCAGGAGGCATTATGCCATTCAGAATGTTATACCTTGCTGCTTGATTAGCATGCCACAATCTATAATCTGCAGTTGCAAAAGCCATTGCAAAAGAATCGACAGGAGCATTGAATCCTAACCTTTCAAACACTTCCACAAATGTTAGATCCACATATATATCATCGTATAGGTTTTGGTTATTATCGAAGTACCATTTGGGCATATCTTCATCCCAACGAAGAGGGGTATAATCTTTAATAAAAGTTCCTCTATATTGGAATTCCGCCGGCCCTCCATAGGTTACGCCGATGGTTTGCCCTGCCCAGCCACCTTTGATTTTATCTGCTAATTCCTTTTTTGAAATGATGATGGACGATTCTTTGGACAAATCTTCCTTCTGTGGACCATTAGAGATGCAAGCACTCCCTAAAAATATTAGCAGAATAACGAATAAAAAAGTTCTTTGTGATTTCACAATTTTATAGATTTTCATAATTATTTTAAAATTTCAGTAATTTATATTAATTGAAATGCAAACAGTTTTGCATTTTCAAGATAAAACTTCAGACGTATTGTCCTACCTTTGAGCGATGACAAGTCTTTTTGGCCCTTCCACCACGGCTCCAACCTCAACTGGTCTATACCGCCGAATATTCTCGCTTCATTAACTGTAAAACCCGGGATTGGCTTACCATCAGCATCAAGAATCTCAGCATAGAATCTACCATCTCCCGCATCCACATTAACCTGCAATGTGTTGCCTTCAAGCTTGAAAGGTTTTGTAGTGATAGTGCCCAGCTCATCTTTCGCTGACTGGCTAATGAACCGGTCCAGGGGCAATTTTGCCAGGCCAACCTGCCCGTTTTCAGCGTCAGGGCCCAGTTGCTGACTGTGTCCGGCGGTGTAATAGATTAAGTGCTCATCTCCTTTTGTGATTATCTGCGAGGAGGGCCAAACCGCCGCCTTGTCAAACTCACCATACCCGCCCCGTTCCACAAAAGGCTTACGGGCATAGATCCAGCTTCGGTCAAAATGCTTACCATCACGGCTTGTCCC
>JAQCJC010000108.1 GCA_027593245.1 Bacteroidota bacterium
CGTACTAAAACGCAAACAATTGACAACGTCAAAGTAACTGACTTTGCCCTAACTATTAAGTGATGAATTATAAAGCGTATATATTTTTCTTGTGTATTTGTTTCACTGCTAATTCGCAAAGCAATGTTAATACGGGTCCAAACGATGTGGAAGATATTACGGAAGAAGAAAACAAATATGCTATTGTAGAATACGAAGAGGTTCTTGACGAAGATATTGTTTGGAGTAGAGTTGTTTACGAAGAAATTGACTTAGCCGAAAAATTTAATCATCCGCTATATTTTCCAAAAGATGGCCTGAATGATAACAATCGTAAATCGTTATGGAGATTAATTAGGGAATCTATACTTGAAAATAAAATCACCACCTTATACAATGATGCGAACCCAAACTTCACTGAAGAGATGGAGTCTGACACATATTTGACGCGAATTCAAAATACATTTGGTCCCGAACCTGTTCCGCTTAGGTCAATGGACATATCTTCTTATATTGTTAAGGGTGTTTGGTATTTCGATAAAAGGCAAGGTGAAATGTTCTATAAGGTTCTAGGGTTGATGCCCAGAGGGAGAGATATGAATAACTTTTCCAATGACGAACCCGTTGATTTATTTTGGATTAGGTTTGATGATTTACGTCCACATATCCAGGAAAATATGGTGGTTATAAATACGAATGGTTCCATTGTAACAAGCTTTGATAAAATTCTAACAAATAGAATTTTTAATGCACGAATTATTGGAACAAACAGCATATTTAATAACAGACCAATTAAGGAATACATAAACGACCCCTTTATGCAATTGATGGAGTCTCAAAGAATTAAAAATGATATTTTAAATTTTGAACTCGATCTTTGGGTAGATTAAATAGACAAAAAGACGTCACGTTGCGCTAACGTAAATTATCGGTACTTAAAAATTTAAAGTTCCCCCTTCTTGTATTGAAAAATTTATAGAAGTTATATTCTAAGCCAATCTTGAAAGTACCTGGAATATTATAATCGCTGTTGGCTAACTGGAACGAGTAGTTAAAGTTTATGCTAATGTTGTTAAGGCTAATTGATGAAAATACCCCCAACTCAGTAGCGCTAAAACTTTCGTTCTTTAGTAGTGATTGGTAAGTTCCCAAAGATATGTTAGATAAGATAAGTTCTTCTGAAACAGAGATTCTATTAAATTCCCCATGGCTAATAACATTTACTCCGCCCAAGAAGTAACTGTCTTCGGGCAGTAGCTTATACATCATCTTCCTTGGATTCAAATCCAATTCAACCATTGAGATAAGCGTGTATTTTATTTGTTCTTTGATTTTAGACTGCCTATCAAATGTAATATAAGGCTCATTCAAATGTGCCGCATGTACCCCTAATAAAAACGTACTGGAATACACCAATGCGGATGCGCCCAAATCAAAGTAATTATTATTTAATTCAATTCGTGCTAAGGGGTCATTACTTTCAGTAATGATACCCGTACTAATATCTAATTGATCTCCAAAAATAAAGAGTTTTGGATCAACGTTTAGAGATTTCCAGCCAAAATTAATTCCTCCAAGCAAATACATGTCAAAACCAACTTTTAAGTCATATACATAGCTAACTTTGATTTCATTTTCATCAAGTCCTAACTGACTCATCTTAAACGAGTTTGCTTCTAAGGCTATGGTAAAATTTTGTTTTTCAAAGGCATAATTCCCATACAAATGATTATGCTCACCACGTAAGCCATTTTTGTAGTTTAGGCTTGAGTACTGTAAACCCACTCTCGAATTAAGGTTAATTCCGTGCATGCTAGGGTTAATTCTATGAAGGGTGAATTTATTTTCAAAGAAGCTGTTTTGCGCATTTAAAGAATAAATGCAACAAAAGAGAAAACAACATATATATGTTACCGTATTTTTTGCCATTATTGTTTCAATAAAATAAATGTGCCCGTTTCTGTAACCACTTCGTCATCCAACAACGTTGCCACTATTTTGTACACAAAGTAATTCATACTTGGGTTGCTGTTTTCGCCTCCCCAACCCCAATCACCAGGACTACCAGAGGCGTAAAGTGTTATTATACTAGCTTGGTCAAGGACTTTTTTAAACAGCATAACGCCATTACTGTCAAACACATAAAACTCGATCTCTTTTACACCATTAAAGACTGGCTGTATTTTATCATTTATGCCGTCATTATTTGGAGTGAAAACAGTAGGCATTATAATTTCATAGCCTTTGCCAATGGTAAATTCTTTAGTTAGGGATTTGTAGCAACCAGATGCATTGAATGCCTTTAACGTAATTTGGTATTTCCCTTCCCATTGATATTTGTGTGTTATAGCATCTGAAATATTAGCTTTTGGTACTGTTATTTTTTGACTTCCGTCACCAAAATCCCATTCAACAGATTCATAATTTGATACGTCATTAATTTGAAGGTAAATATCAGTGCCTTTTCTAAATACACCGTACTGATTGAACTCTTGATTATACATGTCAAAACTCGGTTCAACAATACGCACATCATCAAATTTCACTTTAGATTGTGTCGTACACCCATAATCGTCGTAAATGTCAATGGTTATGTCACTATCAATCGTTGGATTGTCGATTGTTAATAGGTATTTATTAATGGAATTGATACTACTCACCAATTCAATATCACTATCTTGAATGCGGACGCCGTCGTAATCAAAAATTAGATTTGGGCTAGTGGTATTCACATCAACCTCAATGACTCCTGTTGATCCGTCACAATAGTTTTCGCTTAGACTTAAACTTTCAATGGATAAACTAAATCGCTCAATCTCAAATTCTCTTTCAACAAAACAATCCATAATCTGATTAGTACTTAGCTCTTTCTCTTCAACTATGACTCTGTATTTTCCAGCTTCCAAACCAGTGATATAGTTGGTGCCATTACCATTTGTAAGGGGAAGATCTACCCAATCACTAATGCCTTCATCAAAAACTTCCCAATTAAATTCTTTGTAGAAATCATTATTTCCACCATCAACAGTTATTAAGATTTCTCCATCAGCACCATTACAGCTTTCATTTCTGACGGTATTTGGAATAATGGTTAAAGCATTTGATGGCTCGTTTATTACAATCGTTTCTGATTTAAAGCAATTTACCGAGCCATTTTCATATACCTTAACTGTATATACACCAGCTAACAGATTACCAATAAAGCCGCTATTGGTTGTGGGATTACCAATTGGCCCAGACCATTCGAATCTATATGTATTTGTTGAAGGGTATGTTCCGTTAATAGCGACATGAATTTGCCCTGTTCTATTTCCTTTACATGCTATATTTCGCACTAAAGTTTTGGACATAGATGCAGCTGGAGTCTGAATGTCATCTTTATAACTAACATACGCTACTTCCGATATTTCAAAATTTGATCGGTTGTCCAAGCTAAGGTTAATTTCATCACTTGGACAAGTTCCTAATGCTGGGTAATAAACCTTAAACGCGTGCAAAGCTATCTCGTCCAAGCTTCCAGTAACTTCAATTAAATCACCAGAAACTATTTTGGTCAATCCTTGAGGGAGATTTTCAATAATGGGTGCTGTATTTTTTGAAAATCTAATTTGGATTTTTTCAATGGGCTGCCCTTCGCACAGCGTTTGTTCATACTTGTTTGTTCCTGTATTGAAAACGCCACCCGAAAGGTGTTCTACCTCTCCTTTTGCACCTACAGTAATTTGGCCTGTACTTGTAGAAACGCTTGAGCAATTTGAGTCAACATTTATGGGCTCAATGGTGTAAGTATATGTTTTATCGTCTCTGAGTTCTTCGCTTGGTGTTCCTGATATTCTAAGAACATTTCCTGTGATTATAGATGTAATTCCAGCAGGAAGTCCTGTTACAGTTGCTGTTTGTGCTTCATCGGTTAGATTGAATACAATAGGCGTAATCGCATCACCCTCACAGATAGTTTGGTTAATCGATCCGCTACTAACATCATAAATTACCTTAGGCGTAGGATTAACGGTGATAGTTCCCTCTATTGGTGTTGCTGGGTTACAACTGTTACCGGTAGTTTTAATCGTGTAGTCGTAATCGGTTTTTGTGTCTATATCTTCACCAGGCGTTCCTGTTATGTTAACGCTAGTTCCACTTATAGCTACATTCATCCAAGGTATATTATCTCCTGCAGCATCTGTTATGCTTACACCAGTCGCTCCACCAGCAAGTGTAAGGTTGATAGGTTCAATAGATTCTCCTTCACAAAGCTCTTGGTCAGTATTTCCTGAGGTGCTAGTGAGTTCATGTAGGGCATTAACGGA
>JAQCJC010000109.1 GCA_027593245.1 Bacteroidota bacterium
ATTTTTCGATGAAGAACTTCGGAGCCTTTCTCTCGATCTTGCAACATCAAAAAAGAATAAAAAATCAAATACGGTCAAAAAAGATAAGCCAGTTTTGAAGCCAGTCAACAAAGCTGCTAGAAACCTTCCCCCAAAGAAATTAAATCCTCCAAAGAATAAAAAAATTGAACTTAAAACTATTAAAGAAAATTGAGTAAAAGCGATTTTTTAAGGTTTCAAGCACAAACAACGCCACACCCTATAGCGATGGAAATTTCTCATGCTGAAGGGTGTTATATATATGATAAAAATCAAAAAGGGTACCTCGACTTTGTCGCTGGGGTGTCAGCCTGTAGTTTAGGCCATAGACATCCAAAAGTTGTTGAGGCTATAAAGAATCAATTGGATCGCTATATGCATGTAATGGTATACGGTGAGTACATTCAAAAGCCAGCTTTAGAACTCACTCGACTATTGGCACAATACCTGCCTAAACATATGGATAAAACTTACCTCACAAATTCAGGAACAGAAGCCATTGATGGGGCCTTGAAATTAGCTAGGCGTTTTACAGGAAGATCTGAACTTATTGCAGCACATAGAGCCTACCACGGAAATACCATGGGAGCACTAAGTGTGATGGGGTATGAAGAACGTAAACAGCCTTTTAGACCCCTGCTCCCAGATATTCGTTTTATTCATTTTAACGAAGAATCCGAACTAAAAAAAATAACTACAAAAACTGCAGCTGTCATTTTAGAAACTATTCAAGGTGGTGCAGGGTTTATAGAACCCCAAAATGATTATTTACATAAAGTTGAAAAAAGATGTAAAGCCATGGGGGCATTATTGATTTTAGATGAAATCCAACCCGGCTTTGGACGAACAGGAAAAGTTTTTGGTTTTGAAAACTACAATTGCACTCCTGATGTTGTGGTGGTAGGAAAAGGACTTGGCGGAGGGATGCCTATTGGTGCATTTTCGGCTTCAGCAAAACTAATGGATAGTTTATCCGATGCGCCAAAATTAGGTCATATTACTACTTTTGGTGGGCATCCTGTTATTGCTGCAGCAGCTTTGGCTACGCTCAAAGAAATTACTCAAAGTTCGCTAATGCAAGAAGTTTTGGAAAAAGAGAAAATTATCCGTAAGTCTTTGAAACACCCGCTTATTAAAGAAATCCGTGGCAAAGGCTTGATGTTAACACTTATTACACCAAATGCTGAAATTACAAATACAGTTGTTCTAAAAGCAATGGAAGAAGGACTTATTTTATTTTGGCTTCTATATGAACCCAAGGCTATACGAATAACTCCTCCATTGACAATAAGTACTGAAGAATTGGCATTGGGATGTACTACAATATTAAAAATACTAGATTCTGTTTTAGAAGACTGTTAATTAATTTGTTGAAAACATTAAGCAAAGCCGTTAAAGCCAGCCTGATATAGTCCTAAATTTATTCTAACAAAAATTACTCTATGGAGTTAAGCCCTTCTAACGACAGTCAAAAATTCTCATTGAAAAAATTTGAGTCAATGTTAAAAACAAACAACGTTTTTTTCTTTGATTCAAATGAATTTGAAAACATCATACATCATTACCTAGAAATTGGAAAAGTTGCCTTAGCAAAGAAAGCCATCATTTTAGGGTTAGACCAGCATCCCTCATCAATAAATTTAAGATTATTTCGCGTCGAAATTTTAATTTTTGAAAATGACTTTAATGCTGCCGAAAAGTTATTAAACTCACTTTTCGAACTAGAACCAAACAACGAGGAGCTTTTCATACAACGTGCTAATATTTACTCCAAAAAAGACCAACACCATGAGGCTATTGAAACTTTCAAGGAAGCCCTTAAAATAGCTGATGATTGTTCTGAAATTCATTCCTTAATAGGGATGGAATACCTATTCTTAAATCAACATGAAGAAGCTAAGACACATTTTATGAAATGTGTTAATTTAGACATAGAAGATTACTCATCTTTGTACAACATTATCTATTGTTACGAATTTTTGAACCAAACAAAAGAAGCTATAAAATATTTGAATTGGTATTTGGATCAAAAACCGTACTGTGAGGTTGCTTGGCATCAGTTGGGAAAGCAATATTTGGAGGAACAGGAACTAAAAAAGGCACTTACTGCTTTTGATTTTGCAATTATTTCCGATGATACATTTGTTGGAGCGTATTTAGAAAAAGCAAAAGTCTTAGAATGCTTAGACCGCCATGAAGAAGCCATAGAGCAATACACTATTGCGATGGGCATTGAAGGAACTACAGCCTTTACACTGCTTAAAATCGGTTTTTGTTATGAACAAATCAAAAAAAATGATTTAGCTCTTAAGTTTTACAATAAATCAATTGAGGAAGAGCCTGCTTTTGATAAAGGTTGGATGAGTATTTCATTGTTTTATTTTACAAAAAAAGATTACTTGAAATCTTTATTCTACATAAACAAAGCCATTGATATTGACAGTGAAAATGCTAATTATTGGTTGTTTTACTCTAAAATTAATGAACGCTTGAACTATCTTGAAGAAGCCGAGCGTGGTTACAAACGAACTCTAGAGCTTGGAGAATGCAGTCTTGAAACTTGGATTTCTAGAGGAGATATACTACTCAAGTTAGGGGAATTAGAATCTGCGAAATATAATTTTGTTCAAGCTTTAGAGCAGCATCCTAAGAGTGAAGAATTGGAATTTAGAATTGCTGGTATTTGCTTTAAGCTGAATGAGTCAGAAACTGGATATACACACTTACTCACAGCACTTCACTCCAATGCTGAACATGTTTTTATTTTAGAAGAATTATTTCCTGAAATTTACTCGCAAAAAGCAGTTTCACATTTCATTAAAAGCTACAATAAAGCGTCCAACTAATTCATTTATCTTTATCGTTTACAAATCTATTGATATGAAACGTAATTTCGTTGATTATTTCATTCTTGTGTTCAAAGGAATGGCTATGGGTGCCGCGGATGTTGTTCCAGGCGTTTCTGGTGGTACAATTGCATTTATTTCCGGGGTTTATGAGGAATTAATAGCTACACTTAATTCCATTAATTTAAATAGTTTAAAAACTTTAAAGTTGCAGGGGGTATCGGCTACATGGAAAAAGATTAATGGTAATTTTTTACTTGCGCTGTTTGGAGGTATACTTTTAAGCATTCTCACACTCTCTAAATTAGTTACTTGGCTTCTTCTTGAAGAGCCAGTATTACTCTGGGCCTTTTTTTTCGGTCTTGTGCTGGCCAGTATAATTTTTGTACTTAAGAAAATCAATCAATGGAATTCTGCTGTATTTTTAGGCTTGATCTTAGGAGGGGTTTTTGCTTACCAACTCACACAATTGAATGCTTTGGGAAATTCCGAAAGCAACTGGTACTTGTTTTTGTCCGGAGCTATCGCTATTTGTGCTATGATTCTTCCCGGAATTTCTGGCGCTTTTATCTTGGTCATTTTAGGTAGTTACGCCAATGTTCTACAAGCACTAAATGACAAAGATATAGCGAAAATAACGATATTCATGACTGGTGCTTTAATTGGTATTTTATCGTTTTCCAGGTTACTTAAATGGTTATTCAAAAGATTCAAAAATATGACTTTAGCCGTACTGACAGGGTTCATGATTGGTTCGCTTTCAAAAATATGGCCATGGAAAAAAACACTTAGTTTTAGAGAAAACTCAGAAGGAATTAATGTTCCGCTGAATGAACAATGTATCGCACCATTTTATTTTGATGGTGATCCACAGATATTATCATCTATTGGGCTAATGATTTTTGGTTTTCTTATGATCTTCTTTTTAGAAAAAATTGGTATGAAAAACAAAAATATTGGCTAAATACAATTCCATAAAAGACAAACTAATACTCATAACAAAGGGACTGGCAATGGGAACTGCAAACAAGGTACCTGGTGTTTCAGGTGGTATTGTAGCCTTTGTTGCAGGATTTTACGAGGAATTTATTTATTCGCTTCAAAAGTTTAACCGCAAAGGATTAATGTTACTTTTTACGGGACGATTTACTGCATTTTTCAATTATGTAAATGGGCGATTTTTGAGTCTACTTTTTTTAGGGATGATCATCAGTTATTTTAGTGTTTCTAAAGCACTTGATTTCCTTATTGTACAGTATGAATTATATGTTTGGAGTGTATTCTTTGGGATGATTATTGGATCTGTTATATACATATACAAAGACTTTAAATCTTGGAATAAAGCTACTATTTTTATCACCTTTAC
Source organism: Bacteroidota bacterium (assembly GCA_027593245.1). Classification (GTDB taxonomy): domain Bacteria; phylum Bacteroidota; class Bacteroidia; order Flavobacteriales; family Flavobacteriaceae; genus UBA3537. Next base: position 4,231 of record JAQCJC010000109.1, read on the forward strand.
AGGTATTTGCTTAGGGCTGGGTATTAGTTTTTTAGACCCAGCT
>JAQCJC010000110.1 GCA_027593245.1 Bacteroidota bacterium
TGAGATTTTTGCCAAAACCTTGTCAACTCTTATTGGTTATGAAATTGAAATTTACAATACCACAGGCGCTATTGGTGCTGCCAGAGCTGCAGGTTTGACCGATAAAGATTTTGAACGCTTTGGGCAAAATATTACAAAAAACGACCATGTGATGACGTTTAACCCCATCGAAAATAAGAATCCATATTTTGATGCTTACCAAAACTGGAAAACAGAATTAGAAAAACAAATTAAAAATTAAATAATGATACTTACTGGAAACAAAGAATACTACAAGGGAATTGATGCCATTCAATATGAAGGCAAAGATTCGGATAACCCACTAGCATTTAAATATTATGACCCTACACGTGTTGTAGCTGGTAAAACCATGCGTGAGCATTTTAAATTTGCCATCGCATACTGGCATACTTTCTGCGGACAAGGCTCTGATCCGTTCGGCCCTGGAACTCAAAATTTTCCTTGGGATCAGTCTTCAGACCCTGTTCAAGCGGCAAAAGATAAAGCCGATGCTGCATTTGAGTTTATTACTAAAATGGGCTTTGATTATTTTTGTTTTCATGATTATGATTTAATTGCCGAGGCCAATTCTTTAACAGAATCTGAACATCGTCTTTCTGCTATTGTAGACTACATCAAACAGAAACAAGAGCAATCAGGAGTAAAGCTTCTTTGGGGAACCTCTAATTGTTTTTCAAATCCAAGGTTCATGAACGGTGCCTCTACCAACCCAAATTTTGAGGTGGTTGCACGTGCTGGGGCACAGGTCAAATTGGCATTAGATGCGACCATGGCGCTCAATGGAGAAAACTATGTCTTTTGGGGTGGGCGTGAAGGCTATATGTCACTTTTGAATACTGATATGGGTCGCGAATTGGACCACATGGGCCAATTTTTGACCATGGCAAGGGATTACGCCAGAGCGCAAGGCTTTAAGGGCACATTTTTTATTGAGCCAAAGCCTATGGAGCCTATGAAACATCAGTATGATTTTGATTCGGCTACAGCTATTGGATTCTTGAAAGAATACGGATTGGATAAAGATTTCAAATTAAATATTGAAGTAAACCACGCCACACTTGCACAACACACCATGCAACACGAACTGGCAGTGGCTGCAAAAGCTAATATGCTAGGAAGTATTGATGCCAACAGAGGTGATTACCAAAATGGTTGGGATACCGATCAATTTCCCAATAATATTCAAGAAACAACTGAAGCAATGTTGGTGTTTTTAGAAGCAGGAGGCTTACAAGGCGGAGGGATTAACTTCGATGCAAAAATAAGAAGAAACTCAACGGATATGGAAGATGTGTTTTTGGCCCATATTGGGGGTGCAGATACTTTTGCTCGCGCATTGATTACGGCTGATAAAATCATAACATCTTCAACGTATAAAAAATTAAGAAAGGAGCGGTACGCTTCTTTTGATGATGGCAAAGGTGCTGCATTTGAATCCGGATCATTAAACCTTCAAGACTTGTATCAAATTGCACTCGAAAATGGAGCGATTTCTCCACAAAGTGGTAAACAAGAGCTTTTTGAAAATATCATTAATCAATACATTTAGTTAATTTTAGTATTATGTACTATTTTGCCTTATCATCTTCATCTGTTTTAGAGAAACTGGACTGGGTGGTTTTAAGTATTTATTTTTTAGCATTAACTGCTGTAGCTGTTTGGGTTGTCTTACAAAAAAATAAAAATACAGAAGACTATTTTTTAGCAGGGCGAAATGTGGGTTGGTTTGTTATTGGTGCCTCAATATTTGCTTCTAATATTGGTTCAGAGCACGTAGTTGGTCTTGCGGGTACTGGTTTTGAGTCTGGAACACCAATGGCACATTACGAGCTTCATGCTTGGATTGTTTTATTACTTGGATGGTTATTTTTGCCGTTTTATATCAGAAGTGGAGCTTTTACCATGCCGGAGTTTCTAGAAAAACGATTTGACAGTCGCTCACGTTGGTTTTTATCTTTATTTTCTTTAGTAGCTTATGTACTTACAAAAGTTTCTGTGACTATATATGCAGGTGGTATTGTAGTCTCCGAACTGTTAGGCATTCCCTTTTGGTATGGCGCTATTGGTATTGTTGTTTTTACTGGGGTCTACACTGTTGTTGGAGGAATGAAAGCGGTTATATATACCGAAACACTTCAAACGATTGTTCTTATTCTTGGGTCATTAATTATTACATATTTAGGCTTACAAGAAGTCGGGGGTTGGGGGCAATTGCGTGAAACGGTAATCGCTGTAAGTCCTGATCATTTTAATATGTGGCGTCCGATTTCCGATCCAGATTTCCCTTGGACAGGACTCTTAATTGGTGGAACTATTGTGGGAATTTGGTATTGGTGTACCGATCAGTATATCGTACAAAGAACCTTGGCAGCTAATAACATTAAAATTGGAAGACGTGGAGCTATTTTTGGAGCTTACCTTAAATTGTTACCAATCTTAATTTTTTTGGTTCCAGGAATTATTGCATTTGCTTTATCTATTCAAAACCCAGAAGTTTTTTCTGTCGAAAAAGCAGATCGCGCTTTTCCAATGCTAGTTAAAACCTTACTTCCAGTAGGTCTGAAAGGGTTAGTTGCTGGTGGTCTTATGGCCGCTTTGATGAGTTCCCTGGCTTCTGTATTTAACTCGTGCTCTACCATCTTCACTATTGATATTTATAAAAAATTAAAGCCTCATAAGTCGGAACAATATCTTCTTAAAGTTGGAAAAATTGCTACAGGGTTTATTGTTGTACTAGGGATTATTTGGATTCCAATTATGGAAAAAATCGGCGGCGGTGTGATGTATCAATACCTGCAAAATGTACAATCGTATATTGCCCCCCCTGTTACAGCTGTTTTCTTATTGGGTATTATTTGGAAACGCGTTAATTCAGCTGCAGCAATCACAACACTTTTGTCGGGTTTTGTTCTTCTAGTTCTAAGACTTGGTTCAGAAATTTATTATCAGCCACAAATTTCATCTGATGTGCTTGTTGACTCATTGCTTTATAGTTTTGCAACAATTAACTTTGCACATATGGCTATTTTTATGTTTGTTTTCTCAGTTATAATGTGTGTTTCGATAAGCCTAATTGGTATTGCACCTGATTATAAAATGATTGCTGGATTGTCCTTTGGAACATTAACAGATGAACAAAAGAATGCGTACAAGAACAGCTATGATACTATTGATGTGGTGTTATCGGTTGTTTTAGTTTTTCTAGTAATTGGTATACTTTGTTATTTCACAGGTTAAATAAAGTTAATATGATTCATAAACTAATTTCAATAAGATTGTTTAATCTAATATTTATTTTACTATTGAACTGTGGAGGTTCAAGTAATGACTCGACAGATACCTCATTACCTCCTGATCCGATTCTTGAGGATGAATTTTATATTTCTCAAACTATAGATGGGGTAGAAGTACAACGCGAAGTGCTTTTACATTTTCCTGAAAATTTTGATCAATCACAATCTTATCCTATGGTTATTGCTTTTCATGGTAATGGAGGGCAAAATAATAGCTGGTTATATAAATTATCACAATTTGTAGAGGCAGAAGAATTTATTGGTGTATACCCACAGGGGTATTTAAACTCATGGAATTTAGGTGCAGAAGCGTCCACTGCAGATGAGGTTTATTTTTTCAATCAAATAATGGCTAAACTTGAAATCTATTCATTTTTTGACGCTTCAAAAGTTTATGGAATAGGAGTGTCTAATGGCTCTGCTTTAATCAATAAATTAGCAATAGAAACCTCTTATTTTAGCGCCATTGCAGCTCTTGCAAGCCAATTGATTGTTGGGACGGCACCCAATAGCTCAACTGCTCCGGTGGCTGTTTACCAGATGTGTGGTACGTCCGATAATATTATTCCATACAATGGCGGTATGTCTGTAGTAGGGCATAATTTCTTAAGTGCTGCTGAGAGTGCTTTGAGTTGGGCAAATACGTTTAATTGTATGACTGAACCAATTGTAGAAATGTTAGGAGAGGATGAAATTTTAATTTACACAGATTGTGAATCAGAAAAAGAGATTCGCTTTCATAGTGTAAATAATGCAGGACATAATTTGAATCAGCCTAATACCCCTAATTTTTATGGTCCAGTTTGGGAATTTTTAAAGCGTTTTTAAAATGGATATTTTTTCTTCATCTATAAAATTTATTTACCTAT
>JAQCJC010000111.1 GCA_027593245.1 Bacteroidota bacterium
GTTAGTTACTAAAAATACGATTTTACCACACACTTCCAACATATTAAGTTTAAACATCCCCATTAGTCATAGAATTTGCAACAAATTTATCATACATCGGTTCAAATAAATATTAAGTTTGATTCTGAATAAAAATACAACATGACTAAAACAATTCAATTTACTTTTTTATTTTTCTTTTTTTGTGGTTTAATTCAGGCTCAGGTCTCAAATTCTTCTCCAAATATTATTTTCATTGCGGTGGACGATTTAAAGCCAACTATTGGTGCTTTTGGAGACGATTTAGCACACACTCCAAATATTGATTTACTAGCCGAAAACGGTACAGTTTTCTTAAATAACCACACCCAACAAGCTGTCTGTGGTCCAGCTCGTGCCAGTCTAATGACTGGAAAGCGTCCGGACTACACAAAGGTTAGAGACTTAAAAACTAAGATGCGCGATATGGTTCCAGACATTGTCACCATTCCTCAATTCTTTAGAGATAACGGCTACACCACTGTTGGACTAGGTAAAATTTTTGATCCTCGTTGTGTAGATCAATTTAGAGATAAACCCTCATGGTCTATCCCATACATGCCTGAACACAAATTTGACTATCCTAGTGACTATGGCCCTCCTGCTATGGGGTTTTACCAAGACCCAAAAATTAAAGCACATATTAAAGAATTAAGAAATGAAGCAAAAGCTAATGGGGTTAAAAATTTAGGAAAATATCTAAGAGATACATATAAACCCCCTTTCGAAAAGACTAATGCACCAGACGCCGCCTACGTAGATGGCGCTTTGGCCATATACGCCAATAAATTTCTTGATGAATATAAATTAGAATCTAGTGAACCATTCTTTTTAGCTGTTGGATTTAAGCGGCCTCATTTGCCATTTACGGCACCAAAGCGCTATTGGGATATGTATGATCCGTCAAAATTTAAAATCGATGAATTTCAACAGAATTCTAAAAATGGCCCTAGAATAGCTTATCACAGCTCTGGAGAGCTGAGATCATATATCACTCCAGAAATTTCATATGAAGTTTCAACCAGCAATCGAGTAATACTTTCTGATGAATTTCAAAAAGAACTGATTCATGGGTACTATGCCAGTACTAGTTTTATCGATGCGCAAATTGGTAAAATTATGGATAAGTTAAAAACAACAGGTTTGGATAAAAATACGATTATTGTTATTTGGGGTGATCATGGATGGCATTTGGGCGATCATGGTCTGTGGAATAAGCATTCGAATTTTGAGCAAGCTACCCGTTCACCACTTGTCATTTTAGACCCAAGAGTTAATGAAAAAATACAAATTAAATCGCCAACAGAATTTGTTGATATTTTCCCAACACTTTGTGCTGCTACTGGTTTACAAATTCCAGAAAACTTAGATGGAAAAAATTTAATGCCATTAGTTAAAGGCGAACAGATATCTGTGAAGCCTTTTGCGGTTAGTCAATGGACTAATGCTAAAAAAACAGGATATAGTTTCAGAACCGACCGCTACCGCTATACGGTATGGCTTGATGGTAAGAAAAGCACAGATCCTGTTTTTGAAGAAGATATTTTTGCTGAAGAACTTTATGATTACAAAATAGACCCAGCAGAAACAGTTAATCTTGCAGAAGATGAAAAATCAAAATCTTTGATTCAACGATTTCAGAAACTAGCGGCTAATTTTTTCAACACTCAAAGTAATACACCCATAAAAGATTTAGTAAAAGCTTCTGAAAATAAACTATTGATAGGAGCCACTCTAAACCATCATGAACTTGGAGGTAAGGAAGAAGAACTTTTCTTGAAAGACTTTAAATTCTTATGTCCTGCAAATGCTGCTAAACAGCAACGTGTATATCCTAGACCGGGTGTTTGGCAATGGGATAGAATAGATGAGTTTCTAGAGTTTTCAAAAACTCACAATCTTTCTGTTCGCATTCATGGTCCCATCAGCCCACAAGCTTCAAAATGGGCTAAGGAAGACCACAGAACAGCAGAAGAGTTAGAGGATGTTATGATTGAATTTATGACAGCTTCAGCCAAACGCTATAACGAAGAATCAACGGTACATTACATGGATGTAGTCAATGAAACTATTTTACCTGATGGCAGTTGGTTTGGTCCAAAACCAGGAACCGATCGCTGGGAAAACCCTTGGCTAACTATGGGACTAGACGAAAATGGTGTTCCGAATTATATCGTAAAAGCTTTTGAAATAGCAACGAAACATGCACCTAACGTCAAGTTAGTATACAATCAAAACGCTGGCATGCAAAAACCCATGTGGGACAAGGTTAAAGAAACTATTCTTTATCTAAGAAATAAGGGTCTTCGTGTAGATGGAATTGGCTGGCAAGGTCATTTAAAGTTAAGTAAAACTACAGCTAATTTTATTGAAAAAACAGATCAAGCTTTAATGGAGTTATCAGACTTAATAGATTGGGCTCATGCCAATGATTTAGATTTTCACATTACGGAATTGGATTATAAAATAGCTGACAAATCGGATTTACTTAAGGAATATCAAACACAAGCTATTATTTATCAAAAAATAGTAAATGTTTTACAATCTAAAGTTAATTCTGGTGTGGTTACTCTGAATTTATGGGATATGGGTGAGCGATTTAAAAAACCCGATATTTATTTCCAATCCATATACGATTCTAATTTTGAACCTACACCAGCTTATAGTATAATTAAAAAAGCTTTGATAAACAATCAATAAAACCTATAATCTTTTAATCAAATTTTGCTCCTTTAAATCGATACAGTACTGAGTTGAAGCTTTGAGCTAAAGACTGAACACATTTAATCAATCCTTTAAATAACATGGGTATGAAAAAATTAAAAATTTTATTCTCTCTACTTGTAATTTCCTATTGCAACGGACAAACTAATAAGAACGTTGATTTATCATCCAATAGTCGCCCTAATATTGTTTTTATAATGTCTGACGATCATGCCGTTAGTGCCGTAAGTGCTTACCAAGACTGGCTGGCAGAATTGGCGCCTACTCCAAATATTGATCGCATTGCCGAAAATGGCATGCTAATGACCAGAACGTTTAATACCAATTCCATTTGTGGTCCAAGTCGAGCCTCAATTTTGACCGGAAAGTATAGTCATCTTAATGGGTTTTTTAAGAATGAAAAAGGAGGAGATTTTGATGGTAGCCAAATGACATTTCCCAAGCTATTTCAAAAATCAGGTTATCAAACGGCTGTGATAGGAAAATGGCATTTGGGAACAAATCCAACCGGTTTTGATTATTCCAAAGTCATGATTAATTGGGGTGGGCAGGGTACTTATTTTAACCCTGTTTTTTTAGAAAATGGAAGAGATACAATTGTTGAACGTAAACGCCATTCAACTGCACAAGTTGCTCATGATGCCATAAAGTGGTTGGATCATGCCCGTGACAAAGAAAAACCCTTTATGCTGATGTATCAGTTTAAAGCGCCGCACCGACCTTGGGAACCAGCGGAAGAATTTCATTCGCTTTTTAAGGATGGTGATTTTCCTCATCCACCAAATTTTAATGATAATTATGAGGGGAGAAAAGCAGCAAAAGACCAATGGATGGAGATTGAAAACCACATGAATCGTCGTGATTTAAAAATACCACCACCAGATGGACTCAAAAGGCGAGAATTAAATGATTATTATTCCTATGGTAATCAAGGTCAGTTTTGGACCCCATCAGACACCCTACAAGGCGAAGCGCTAAAAAATTGGAAATACCAAACTTATATTAAGGATTATTTACGTTGTGTAGCAGGTGTTGATAAGGCTGTAGGGCAGATGCTCGATTATTTGGAAGCTAGTGGATTGGCCGAAAACACTATTGTTATTTACACCTCTGACCAGGGATTTTATTTGGGTGAGCACGGGTGGTTTGATAAGCGCTGGATGTATGAGGAATCTTTTCGTATGCCTTTTATGGTCTCATACCCAAAACGCATTGAACCGGGAACAGTTAATTCTAATTTATTATTGAATATTGATTTCGCACCCACTATGTTGGAATTAGCTGGAATTTCTATACCAGAGGACATGCAAGGCACAAGTTTTGTTTCACAATTGGATTTAGAATCTAGTGATGTTCGAGACGCAGTGTATTATCATTATTATGAATATCCAAAGTGGCATAAGGTTCAACCACATTATGGGATTCGAACTAA
>JAQCJC010000112.1 GCA_027593245.1 Bacteroidota bacterium
CATCCGGTGGTTTTGTCAACCACTCGGTAATAGATGTCTTTTGGATTTGAGGTATAAGGCGTTGCAGTAGGAATACTATCCGATACACTCAAGGCTTTTGGTTTTGTTTCATAAAAAAACACATCTCTATATACAGCGCTGTTTATACTGTAAATATCTTTTCGTTGCTGTGCCAAATTAAAGCTGGCTTCATTTGTATTAGGATCGCCATCTAGGTTGTTGTCGCATAATTCCATAGGACTAGCAAGTAGGGGTGCAGGGAGCGGATTTACGGTTATTTCAAAACCTAGTGAAGAACAGCCATCAGCTTCATAAAAATATGTAGTAGTAACAGTTGGGCTTACCGTCATACTATTGCTCGTAAAGCCAGTAATTTCTGTTTTTGGTCCGCTACCTTCTTTTTTGAACCACTTTACAGAAGTTGTGCCCGTAAACTCAAAAATAGGCAAAGAATTTCCATTAGGACCACCATTATCAGCCATGTCATTCCATACAATTCCTCTAGAGCCATAATTGAATTGTCCAAAATCTTCATCTCCATCTTCAATAAAAACCGTATTATTTGGAGAGTTATAATCGTTAGGCTCATCCACACCCCAATTCTTATAACTTGATGCATCAATTTCTCTTCCATCTAACCACACCCAGCCTTGATTTACTTGATCATTTTTTAAAGCCTCTATTTGACGTAAGCCCAGCCAAAAAGGGGTTGATCTCAAAGCGATTGGAATAGCGTTAAACACTGCTTGTTCTTCGACATCGCTGTTTATGACATACATTGAGGCACCTGCGCCTTGAACTTTAATTAGGTTTCTTGCAGCGGTCCACGTCATACCAGTGCCATTTTTAACATAGTAATGCGATTCTCTCGGATTAGGATTAGACGGGGTGGCTGTTTCTGTAAAGCTTGTTAAATATTGAAAAGTTGGGTCAATTCCAGCTTCGAATTCATCAACCGTTTTCGGCACACCACTAACCGTAAGTGTTAAGGATTCGCCTTTACAAATTGCAGAGCTTGTTGTATTAATTATCGGATTTGGAATAATTACAAGTGTCATCGCCCGAACTATACTCTCCCCTCCAGCAGCATTTAGTGCACTCACATAATAGTCTTCCTCACTTACTAAAGGAGTAGTATTACTAAGAGGAGAAATATCATCTTCATTTGCATAAACATTTAGGTTGACTCCAGGGTTTGTGTTTTGTATTTCTGTTTTCAACTCTGCAACAGTTCCAGTCCCACAAAAAGAATATACGCGGTTAAGTTCCGGGAATTGAGGTAACGCTAGAACAGATAAGGTTGCTAAGCTAGTAGACGTACTTACACAAAGGTATTTGTCGTTACTTATTTCAACATGGAATTTCTTTCCATCTAAAGTTGTACCCAAGCCTGCTGTATTTATTTTTAAGCTATTGGTATTAGTGCCACTAAAAACGGAATCGTCTGTCAGCCGTGAATTGTCCATAAACCACTGGTAGTAGGTCGCATTTGGGCTATTTACGGTAAAAACAGCCTCTTCCTCCACAGAAACCTGGACATTAGTCGGCATCGTACTGAAGAATGCTTTATCAGCACTACCGTCAATTTGAAAATAGTAATCCCCAGCACTGTTGGTTTTAATAGGTTTGGTATAATCGTGTGCAGAAACGGTACCATCTGGGTTTATTTCACCCGTATCTACATTTAAAGAATAGTCACCAAATTTTTCAGGGTTGTTTTCGTTGGTAAATCCAGCTTCAATATAGTCTCGACAACCATCACCATCACTGTCAAGTTCAACCTCATCAAACAAGCCGTTTGCATCACTATCTTTTCCATAATTAATAAGCGTGAGGTTCGCATCAAATGCGGATGGGCTTGAATTATTATCTACAGCATGAGAAAAAACAATGCCGTCTGCCGCGCCATTAGTTGATTTAATAAACGAAAACTCATAACTACCAGTAACACTCGAATTGAAAGTAAAGCGAATTAAGCTTCCGCTAAATTGCTGTATGTCTGATTCGTAAATACCATCCAGATTGGTATCTATGAGTAGTTCGTTATTGGGGTTAAGTAAAGTTATGGGGTTCTTAATATCAATAGATTTAATTTCAAATGTTTCATTGTCTGAAATAACGCGAGATATTGAGGACGCATATGATACTACAAGTGTCACGGACTTGTCAAAAGTAAACTCAGCCTCCACTTTTCCAACAGTATTAGGGCTAAACGAACTCGAAAGTCGGCCGTTTGCATCACTGGATAGGGTTGCGTTAACATTGGTTATGCTACTGCTAATTGTTGTTGGTGCTCCCGCAGGAAAGTGAATCGTTGGGTTATTTACATTGGAAAGATCTAGCGGGAAATCACCATAAGACTCATCAGCATTGAAAATGCCATCATTATCCTTGTCTCTATCTAAATTATCAATAACGCCGTCCTGATCAAAGTCTGCCGGGCAAAAGCCTACGATAATTGGCTCAGAGTAAATATCAGGATCTGTAAGGCAATATATCTTAGCGGCAGCACGATACTGACCTATATCGCTGGGGGCGTAATTTGCAGGGTCTTTTATTGAGGAGCCAAATATATTTTCCCATGCGCCAGTAATGTCATTATACTTTTGCCATTTGAATTCGTCAAAACCACTGTAAGCAGCACTAGAAATATTAAAAGAAACATTTGAGCCACCACCATCAAAAATACAACTACCAAGCGTACTTATAGAAAGCTCTGGGCTAATTTTGGGCTCTAATGTAAATCCAGAGTAAAAGGCACCAGAAGTCGCTGCGCCATTTACATTGAAATAAGAAACATATAACTCGTCAGATCCCTTAACAGCAATGTCTCCTGTTTGGTCATCAACACGGTGGATTGTGTAAGCATCAACACCGCCTATTGGCACGTTAACTGTAGTATTGGGAATGCTGTTAATGTTAACATCATTCACTTCTACGACTGAGCCAGCCTTGCTCAACACAAAAAAACTTCCTTGAAAAACGGTTAAGGCATCCACTTCGTCAATTCGTGCAATACTCTCCACATCACCCGTTGAAGCACAGTTTAAAGGTGGCACAAAGAACATCCCTTGATTAGCAGAGTAATTGTGTATATTTTCAACCAAATTCATATACTTATCTCCAGTTCCCTGAAAAACATAAATGTTTTTGTTGGATTTGATGTGCATATATTGCAATGATCCACCAGAAGAAAATGACGTCCCTTCAATAAAAAAATGTTCTCCAGCGTCAAGTGTACTTAATCCAGACTCAGGATCTGTGTATGATGAACCATTGATTTCAATTGTTGTTCCATCTTCGTCGGCGATAATAAGTGCATTTTCAATACTATTAAAACTATCTCCTTTAACTAAAATATATTCTTTTGCTTCAATACCAGGGGTTATACTTACTAATTGATCCATACCCATATCACCACCTGTATAATATAAAGTCTCATCGGCACTAGTTAAAGGGGGAGAATCGATAATCTCATTGCTAAAACTACCGTACATGGTGCCTGTATTTACTAAAATATCTTTATTAGACTCAACTAAAGTCCCTATATTTTTAACAACATTCTCACCTTCAAAGATTGCAATGAACACCTCATGTTTGTTTAAAGTAACATTTGGTGTCAATGGTCCTCCTTGTGATGTTATCAGCGTTGGGTCGGTTGTGAAATTTATTGTAGTGTTGTTTTGCGTGCTTACAATGGAAAAAAAGGACATGTCACTATCAGTAGTTCTTTCCATTCCTGCAAGCCGGAAACGTTTTCCCAAACCATCAGACCCTTTACTAACAATTGCACCAGCGTGATATTGATGTTTGGCTCGTATGGATACATATATTTCCTTGTCTGAAACAATTTGATATCCTTTGTTTGAAAACACATTTTTAATTGGAAAATTTTCAGGGGATACACCTATAATATTTGGGTTGAGCACACTTTTATAGGAATTCTCTTTTGTCACTACAATTTCTGAAGACCAATCACTCACAGCGCCTCCCAATGGCCTAATGGTAAAGGTTGCTGTAGGCTCAGGAGTGGACACATAAATATGAACTGATCCAAAATAATAATCATTAGGATTAGTAGTCCTAAAAATGTCATAAGGTAATGGCGGAATATAATGCACCTTACTTAATTGTCCATAAATAGAACTGGATGCCCAAAGCAATAACAC